>NZ_DJSX01000099.1:0-21855 GCF_002439135.1 Pseudomonas sp. UBA6323
CAGCGCTGCGAGGTCTGGACCCGGGTGATGGGTTACCACCGCCCGGTGACGGCCTTCAACCTGGGCAAGCAATCGGAGCATCGCGAGCGCCAGCATTTCGTCGAGCCACGCTGAGTGCGCCGCGAGTCCGGGCCATCGCCATGGCCCGGGCTTCGTCATCTTCATGCCCGGAGCGACGACCATGCCTGCAACCCCTTTGCATCCTACCCACCAAGCGTTGCGCATTGGCGGATTGCAGCCGATGACGACCCTCGATTACCCCGATCACCTGGCCTGCGTGCTGTTCTGCCAGGGCTGCGCATGGCGCTGCCGCTATTGCCACAACCCGGAACTGATCCGCTGCGGTGCGACGAACACCGATTGGAGCTGGGCCAAGGTGCTGGATTTCCTGCAGCAGCGCCAGGGACTGCTGCAGGCGGTCGTGTTTTCCGGTGGCGAGGCCACGCTGCAGTTGGCCTTGCCGTCGGCCATGCGTCGGGTGCGCGAGCTGGGTTTCAAAGTCGGCTTGCACAGCGCCGGGATCAAACCGGCTTCGTTCGGACGCGCACTGGCGCACTGCGACTGGGTCGGATTCGACGTCAAGGCATTGGAGGAAGAGGCGGCGCTGATCACCGGCGTCAGCGGCAGCGGCCAGGCCAACTGGAAAAGCCTGGAACTGCTGCTGGCAAGCGGTGTGAGCTACGAATGCCGCACCACGGTGCATTGGGACCTGTTCGATTGCCGGCACCTGCGACGTTTGGGCGAACGCCTGGCGGCTCAAGGCGTACGCCGCTTCGCAGTGCAGCTGGCTCGCTCGCAGCGGATGCTCGACGAGCAGTTGGGCACTGCTGCCACACCACCGCAGGCGGCAGAACTCTGGCCTTATTTCGAGCAACTGTTCGAACGTTTCGAACTGCGCGCGGCCTAGGCCAATGGCTGGAAGCGTGCCGGAAAGACCATGGGGGCCGCTCGACTACCAAGGCCCCGACATTCTAGTAACCCCTGCGCCTCGATCAGGGCGGGGGAGGAGACAACATGCTGATTACCGATAAGCGCAAGGCCCTGGCCATTCCGGCGATCTTGCGCCTGGGCTTTCGCCCCTTCTTTCTGTTCGGCGCGGGACTGGCCGTATTGGCCGTGCCGCTCTGGATCGTGGCGCTCTACGGCGCTCCTATCGCCGAGCCACAGGGCGGTTGGCTGGCCTGGCACCGCCACGAGCAGACGTTCGGCTTCGCCGGGGCCATCATCGCGGGCTTCCTGCTGACGGCGGTGCAGACCTGGACGGGGCGACCGAGCCTGTCGGGCAGGCCGTTGGCCTGGCTGGCCGCGCTCTGGTTGTTGGGGCGTATGAGCTGGTGGCTGCCTTCGGCCTGGTTGCTATTGGCGACCAACGTGGCGTTTCTGCTTGCGGTCGCGGTGATCATGGCCCGGCTGCTCTGGGCGGTACGCCAGCGGCGCAACTACCCGATCGTGCTGGTGCTCGCATTGTTGGCTGCGGCGGATTTGCTCAGTCTGCTCGGCGTGGCGCTCGGGCATGAGGTCTGGCAACGCCAGGGCTGCCTGGCAGCCATCTGGTTGGTGGCAGCGATGATGACGGTGATCGGCGGGCGGGTGATTCCCTTCTTCACCCAACGCGGGCTGGGCCGGACAGAGGCGGTGCAGCCCTGGGTCTGGCTGGATATGGCCCTGCTGGTCGGTAGCGTGCTGCTGGCCGTGCTCACCGCTGTAGGATTGCTGCTGCAGCCTCATTGGTTCGCCGCGATCCTGCTGCTGGCTCTAGGGCTGGGGCACGGCATTCGCCTGTACCGCTGGTTCGATGCCGGTCTGCTGCGGGTGCCGCTGCTGTGGTCGCTGCACCTGGCCTATGCCTGGCTGGTAGTGGCTTGCCTTGCGCTTGCGGCGTCGCAGTTGGGCGCTGCGCTGGCTTTCAGCCAGGCCCTGCATGGGCTGACCATCGGTGCCATGGGCGGCCTGATCCTGGCCATGCTGGCACGGGTGTCGCTGGGCCACACGGGGCGTGCGCTACAGTTGCCACGCGGTTTCGCCATCGCCTTCGTCGCGCTCAATCTGGCCGCGCTGGTCAGGGTCTTCGGTGTGTCTTTCGCCTACCAGCCGGCGCTCTGGCTGGCAGCCCTGGCCTGGAGCCTGGCCTTCGCACAGTATCTCTACTGCTACGGGGCCATGCTGTGTCGGCCGCGTGTCGATGGTCACCCGGGCTAGGGGCAAGAAAAACAAGTGACCTCACTGCCGCCGCGCGCTCCTGGTTGGGGCGCGCGGCGGCAGGTGCTTATTGATAGCCGACCGATTCACCCAAAGCGCGGGGGAAGAGCAGGTTGTTTTCTAGGTGGATGTGCTGCATCAGGTCGCGGCGTAGTTCATCCAGCCCACCGTAAAGCGCTCGCCAAGTGTTGCAGGCGTTGGCAGGCGGCTGCATGCCATTGGTCAATGCCACCAGACGCTGCAGGGCATCGCCGTGCTGGTCATGCTCATAGCGCATTACCGAAACCGGCGCGCCCAGCATCACACCACCGCCGCGCTGGATCATCGGGAAGAGGATTTGCTCCTCCTTCTGCATATGGCTTTCCAGTTCCTGCAGCAGGTTCATCAGCAGATCCGTCAGGCCCAGCGGGCAGTGCTCACGGCCGCCGTGCACCTGTTCGACACGGGCCGCGAGGCGGATCAGCTCCGGCAACTGCTGGCGATGGACGTCGTGGTAGCGCTCCAGGATGTGCTCGATAAGCTGCTCCGGCGGCGCCGTGCGCCAATCTTCTTCAGTTCCGGTTTCATCATCGAGCGAGAGCAGGTGCCGTTGTACCTGTTCAGCATCGATGCCGCGCTCCTGCGCTGCCTGGCGTAGGCTCTTCTGGCCACCGCAGCAGAAGTCGAGGTGGAATTCATGGAGAACCCGGGTTGCACCGGGGATGTTGCAGGCGATGTGGCCGAGGGTGTGGTCGAGCAGTTGGTTGGCCATGCATGGCTCCTTTCAGGCTGGTTTGTGCCTGTGCCCATCGCAAACACCGTGCCGGGGCAAGACTTGACGGCAATCAAGGGCTCGCGCGGCTTACAGGTCTAATCTACCCGCCACGAATCAGGTCCGGGGCACCCGAAATGGTAGATTTCACTCCCTTGCAGAACACCTTGCTCGCCGACCTGACAGGCGAGTTGCCCAGCGCCGTACGCCTGCAGCGGCTGGTAGTGAGCCTGCGTGAAGTCTTCGCCTGCAGTGCGGTGGTGCTATTGCGCCTGGATGGCGACAACCTGCGACCTCAGGCTGCGGTCGGGCTCAGCCACGAAACCCTGGGGCGCAGCTTCGCAGTTGCCAGGCACCCGCGTCTGGCACTGATCATGGAGCAGCGCGCGCCGGTACAGTTTCCGGCCGATAGCGAGCTGCCCGATCCTTACGATGGCTTGTTGCAGCACAGCCCGGACGAGCCGCTACCGGTGCACGACTGCATGGGGATGAGACTGGTGGTCGATGGTCGTACGTGGGGCGCGGTGACGCTCGATGCCTTGCGCCCCGGCACCTTCGACCGCCGCGCCGGCGAACGGCTGCAGCGCTATGGCCTGTTGATCGAGGCGGCGCTGCGGACCTGTCGACTGGAAAACGAGATTCGCAGCCTGCGTCTGGTCCGCAGTGAACCGGGCGAGGAGGGTGACGAGGCGGCGGGCATGATTCTGGGCGACAGCCCAATCCTCACGCAGTTGCTCGACGAACTCGGCGTGGTGGCTGAGTCCGAATTGCCGGTGTTGCTGCAGGGCGAAACCGGCGTCGGCAAGGAACTGTTTGCCCGTTGGCTGCATGCCCACTCGCCTCGTGCGCGCAAGCCGCTGGTGTACGTGAACTGCGCAGCGCTGCCGGAGACATTGGCGGAAAGCGAGCTGTTCGGGCATGTGCGCGGCGCGTTTTCCGGCGCCACGCAGGATCGTCCCGGGCGCTTCGAGGCCGCCAACGGCGGCACGCTGTTTCTCGACGAGATCGGTGAGCTGCCGCTGTCGATCCAGGCCAAGTTGCTGCGTGCCCTGCAGAACGGCGAGATCCAACGCCTGGGCGCCGACCGGGCGCGAAATGTCGATGTCCGTGTGATCACCGCGACCAACCGACGGTTGTGGGAAGAGGTTCGTGAGGGGCGTTTCAGGGCCGACCTCTATCATCGTCTGTCGGTCTACCCGGTGCATATCCCGCCTTTGCGCGAGCGGGGCAGGGACATCCTGTTGCTGGCCGGGCACTTTCTCGAGCTCAACCGCGCGCGCCTGGGCCTGCGTTGCCTGCGCCTGTCAGCCGATGCCGAGGAAGCGCTGCTGGGCTATTGCTGGCCAGGCAACGTGCGTGAACTGGAGCATGTGATCAGCAGGGCTGCGCTCAAGGTATTGAGCCAGGCCGAGTCGCGTACCGCCTTGCTCAGTATCGGTGCCTCCTGGTTGGGGCTGGAGGGGCCGGTCGCGCTGCCGGCAAGCGCCCCTGCAACGCCAGCGCTGATATCCAGCCAGAGCCTGCAGCAGAGTGTGGACCGCTATCAGCGAGAGCTGATCCGCAATGCGCTGAGCGAGCATGGTGGTAAGTGGGCCGCTACCGCCCGGGCGCTGGCCGTCGATCCGAGCAACTTGCGCAAGCTGGCAAGGCGTTTGAACCTTCTTTGATTGCAAACAATAGGCGGGATGCGCTGCATTCCCGCAGGCTAGACCGCAAGAGCTTTATTCCAGGGGCACCAGGCGCACCTGGGCGATATCGGTACTCGCTTTCTCTTGCGGCTCTGCCAGATCCATACCCCAATCGCCATGCTCATACCAATCATCGCCGAGCATCTCGACCGGGTGCATGGTGCGGTCGGCGCCATTGCCGCAGGCCAGCGAATCAGCCGGGCAATAGCGATCACAGCCCCAGCAGATGCGATCGGGGCGGCTCGGGTGCAAGGGAAACTTCTTGGCCATTTCAGCGTTTCCTGCCTGGCTTGTCGTCCTCTCAAGCCTAGTGGCGCCAGTTGTGGCGGCCTTGATCGATATCAAGTTTCGGCGCATTCGGCGCCGTGAGGCACCGGCCGAACCGACTTGATCGCAGTCAAGGCGACCTCGGTGATGCGTCGCCTAGAGTGGCGCCTCGCTGTCGAAGCAGGAGTCGAATCATGCATCTGGTCTGTCCCGCGGGAAGTCTTCCCGCCCTCAAGGCCGCGCTGAATCAGGGGGCGGATGCCATCTACGTGGGCTTTCGCGATGACACCAACGCCCGTCATTTTGCTGGCCTGAATCTGGATGACCGTCAGCTGGACATGGGTTTGCAGCTCATCCGTCAGCGCGGCCGTCAGCTCTATGTCGCGGTCAACACCTACGCGCAGGCGCAGGGCTGGCAGCGCTGGCAACGCGCGGTGGACCAGGCCGCCGCACTCGGAGTGGACGCGCTGATTGCCGCCGATCCGGGTGTGCTGGCCTATGCCAGTCGCCATCATCCCGACCTCAACCTGCACCTCTCGGTGCAGGGCTCTGCCACCAACGCTGCGGCACTGGCGTTCTACCAGCAGCGCTACAACATTCGCCGGGCCGTGCTACCGCGGGTACTGTCGCTGGCCCAGGTGCGCCAGGTGGCGGAAAAGAGCAGCGTGCCGCTGGAGGTCTTCGCCTTCGGCAGCCTGTGCATCATGGCTGAGGGGCGCTGCCATCTGTCGTCCTACGTTACCGGCGAGTCCCCCAATCTGTGCGGCGTCTGTTCGCCGGCCAAGGCCGTGCGCTGGCAGGAAGATACCCAGGGCCTGAATTCGCGTCTGGGCGGGGTGTTGATCGACCGCTATGCGCAGGGCGAGCCGGCTGGCTATCCGACCCTATGCAAGGGTCGCTTCCTGGTCGAGGGCCAGCGCTTCCACGCCCTGGAGGAACCCACCAGCCTCAACACCATCGATCTGATCCCGCAGTTGGCCGAGATGGGCATCGCCGCGGTGAAGATCGAAGGACGCCAGCGCAGTCCGGCGTATGTCGAGCAGGTTACCCGGGTCTGGCGCGAAGCGCTGGATGCCCATGCCACTGGCCATTTCGTCGTCCAGGAACGCTGGCGCCAGGAGCTGGCGCGGCTGTCCGAGGGCAGCCAGACCACGCTTGGCGCCTATCATCGATCCTGGCAATGAGGAAGCTATGAAACTGAGTCTGGGCCCCGTCCTGTTCTACTGGAGTCGCAGCAAACTGCTGGACTTCTATGCCGAGATGGCCGAACAACCGTTCGATATCATCTACCTGGGCGAAACGGTTTGCTCCAAGCGCCGCGCGCTGTCGTTGGACGACTGGCTGCAACTGGCCCGCGAACTGCGCACATGCACCGGCGCCGAGCTGGTGCTGTCCGGCCTGGCGCTGGTCGAGGCTGCCTCCGAACTGGCCAGCCTGCGCCGCCTTTGCGACAATGGCGAATTGCTGGTAGAGGCCAATGACATGGGAGCGGTACAGCTGCTTGCCGAGCGGGGCCTGCCTTTCGTCGCCGGGCCGGCGCTGAACCTGTACAACGCCCATGCCTTGCATGAGCTGATGACGTGCGGGCTGCAACGCTGGGTTCCCCCCGTGGAGTGCTCCGGGCAACTGCTGCACGATTGCCTGCAACAACTCGATGCCCTGCAGATAGAACGCCCGGAAGTCGAGCTGTTCGCCTACGGCCATCTACCACTGGCGTACTCGGCGCGCTGCTTCACGGCGCGGGCTGAAAACCGGCCCAAGGATGACTGCCAGTTTTGCTGCCAGAACTACCCCGAGGGCATCGCGCTGCTCAGCCAGGAGGCGCAGCCGTTGTTCACCCTCAATGGCATCCAGACCCTGTCTGCTGAGGTCAGCAATCTCCTGGCTGACTACCCGGCCCTAGCCGACAGCGGGGTGGACATCCTGCGCCTAAGTCCGCGCAGCGAAGGTATGGCACAGGTAATCGGGGATTTCGCCGCGGTGCGCGACGGAGGCCTGCCGCCCCTGGCGGTGAGTGGTTGCAACGGTTACTGGCACGGCCTTCCGGGCATGCTGACGGCGCAGGGGCTGAACTCATGACCCTGGCCCAACGACTGGTGAAACTGGGCACGCCGCTATTGCCACTCGGGCAGTACGTCCCCTTTGCCGTACAGCGCCGGCTGATCGAAAGCGCGGCGGCCCGGTTGTTCGCCAAGCCACTGGCCGAGGGTGCGTTCGATCTGCTGGCGGGACGTTGGCTGCGCATCGAGATCAGCGACCTGGGCCTGGCCTGGTGCGTGAGCTGCGTCGGCACCAAGCTATTGGTACGGCGCCGAGCGGCAGTGGACGTGACCATTCGCGGCAGTTGGCGCGACTTCCTTCTACTGGCCAGCCGCCGGGAAGACCCGGATACCTTGTTCTTTCGCCGTCACCTGGTGATCGAGGGCGACACCGATCTCGGGCTGGGTGTGAAGAATCTACTCGATGCGCTCGAACCGCAGGAACTTTCACCCAAAGCCTGGCAGCTGATCCAGGCGATTGGCGAAGCCGTGCGCTGAGTGAGGCTGACCGCGCGCTGTCAGCCTGATTCTGCGCTTCGCTGCAGCCGTTGCTGGAGGTCGCGCGCGTCATAGGGCGCCCGGACCTTCACGTCGTTATCGAAGTAACAGTAAAGATCGCGCGCCGTTCGGCGGGGTTTATGTGCCTCGTCGATCAGCCGGGCATCGTCGGGTTGCCCGCCGGCGGTCCAGATTTCGATGCGCTGCTGCCAATGCTGCAGGGCTTCAGGCGAATACCCGCTGACATACAACTCGGCATCGCCGTGCAGGCGCAGGTAGAGGAAGTCGGCGGTGATGTCTTCGGCATAAGGCCATTTGCCTGCCGTGTCTGCCACCACCAGGGCGATGCCGTGTTGGCGCAGCAGCTTGATGAACGCCGGGTCGCAGAAACTGGCATTGCGAATCTCCACGGCATGCCGCAGGGGGCGATCCGCTGCGGCGTCCAGGTAGCCGGCCACGTGCAGTCGGGCGGAGGCGTGACGGGCGAGGCTGCGGGCCTGGTCGGTATCGGTTGGCAGCTTGGCGACGAACTCGGCGAAGAGGGTTTCGTCGAAGCGGAAGCTGGGTGGAAACTGCCAGAGGATGGGGCCAAGTTTTTCCTTCAGCCCCAGCAGGCCGGACGCGAAGAAGTTGGCCAGCGGTTCGTCGATGTCGACCAGACGGCGCACGTGGGTGATGAAGCGCGGCGCCTTGACGCTGAAGACGAAGTCATCGGGCGTCTGTGCTGCCCACTTGCTATAGCGCTCGGGCGTCTGCAGGCCGTAGAACGAGCCGTTGATCTCGATGCTGTTCACCTCACGCGAGGCGAACTCCAGTTCACGCCGCTGCACCAGACCCTTGGGGTAGAAGTCGCCGCGCCAGGGCGCGTAGCGCCAGCCGGAAATGCCGATGCGGACATCGCTCATGGCGCCACCCGCCACAGGCGTAGGCAGCGCTGTTGGGGCAGAACGAAAAAGCTCATTGGCATCACCTCATAGCTCGCATGTGGCATTCGATGCCTGGCCGGCGCCAATCATTCGAGCGAATTTTCTCTGAACCGCAGGCTCTGGGCGCGGACACAATTGTATGGACCTGCGCGGAGGAATTTCGAGATGTCCGGTGAAATCAGTCTGCTATTCATTGCGCTCGGCGTGATCATCATCCTGCTCGACCTATGGGCCATCGTCAGCGTCTTTCGCAGCGACAAGGGTGTAGAGACAAAAGCCATGTGGTCACTGGTGATCGTGCTGTTCCCGATACTGGGGCTGGGCCTGTGGGGCTTGTTCGGGCCGCGTGGCATGAGCCCGCCGCCGTCCTCGCCGGAGCACAGCAAGTAACGGCAGGTGAGAAGAGGAAGGTCAGATGACCGTTGAGAGTTCGACGGCACCGGCCATTTGCGCCGGCCACGCCCAGTACGGAGACGAACGCCATGCCTAGGGCCATCTGGAAAGGCGCCATCAGCTTCGGTCTGGTTCATATCCCGGTTGCCCTGGTGTCGGCCACGTCGACCCAGGGCGTGGATTTCGACTGGCTGGACAAGCGCAGCATGGACCCGGTTGGCTACAAGCGGGTGAACAAGGTCACCGGAAAGGAAGTGACCAAGGAAAATATCGTCAAGGGGGTGGCCTACGAAAAGGGCCGCTACGTGGTGCTCAGCGAAGAAGAGATTCGCGAAGCGCACCCCAAATCGACGCAGACCATCGATATTTTCGCCTTCGTCGATAGCGTGCAGATTCCCCTGCAGCACATCGACAAGCCGTATTACCTGGCGCCGGATCGTCGGGGTGAAAAGGTCTATGCGCTGCTACGCGAAGCGCTGAGCAGCACCGACAAGGTGGCCCTGGCTCATGTGGTGCTGCACACCCGCCAGCACCTGGCGGCGCTGATGCCGATCGACTCGGCAATGGTGCTGGTGATCCTGCGCTGGCCAAGCGAAGTGCGTGGGCTGGAGACGCTGGAGCTGGATGATTCGGTAACCAAGCCCAAGTTGGCCAAAAGCGAGCTGGACATGGCCAAGCGCCTGATCAAGGACATGAGCGGCGACTGGCAGCCTGAGGAATATCAGGACAGCTTCCAGGACCGCATCATGGCGCTGGTGGAGAAGAAGGCCAAGGCTGGCAAGATCGAGAACGTCGAGCGAGTCGAGGGCGAGGAGGAGCGCCGCAGCGCCGATGTCATCGACCTGACCGAACTGCTCAAACGCAGCCTGGGTGGCAAGCCCGACAGCAAGTCGAAAGCCAAGCCCAAGGCCAGCACGCCACGCAAGAGCCCCAAGACTGCACGCAAATAAGCCGGGATACCGACCATGGCCAGAGCGCAGAGCGAATACAACCGCAAACGCAATTTCGAGCAGACCAGCGAACCCCGCGAGCAACCGCGCAAGCGCCGCAGCAAGGCCGGTGCGCTGCGCTTCGTGGTGCAGAAACATGATGCGCGCCGCCTGCACTACGACTTTCGCCTTGAGCTGGACGGCACCCTGAAGAGCTGGGCGGTGCCCAAGGGGCCGAGCCTGGACCCGACGCAAAAGCGCCTGGCAGTTCACGTCGAGGATCACCCGCTGGATTACGCCAGCTTCGAGGGCAGCATCGCCGAGGGCAACTACGGTGCGGGCGACGTGATCGTCTGGGACCATGGCATCTGGCAGCCCCAAGGCGATCCGGCGGCCGCCTACAAGGCCGGCAAGCTCAAGTTCACCTTGGTGGGCGAGAAGCTGGCCGGGGACTGGACGCTGGTGCGCACCCGGCTACGCGGCAGCAGCGACAAGGAGCAGTGGCTGCTGATCAAGGAGCGCGACGACACCGCGCGGCCCAGCGACGAGTACGACATCGTCGAGGCGCAGCCGCAAAGTGTGATCAGCGGCGCGCTGGTGGGTGGTCCGAGCAAAACGGCCAAGCGCAAGGCGCCGGCCAAGCCGGCAAGGAGTCGCAAGACGCAGGCGGAGTTCCCTGACAGCCTGGCGCCGCAACTGGCGACCCTAGCCGAGCGTCCGCCCGAAGGCGACTGGCTGTATGAGGTGAAGTTCGACGGTTATCGAATCCTGGCGCGGGTGCGCGGCGATGAAGTGCGTCTGTTCACCCGCAATGGCCATGACTGGACGGAGCGCCTGCCGCAGCAGGCCAAGGCTCTGGCCAAGCTGGGCCTGAGCGACAGCTGGCTCGACGGCGAGGTCGTGGCCCTCAATGAGCAAGGCCTGCCGGACTTCCAGCAACTGCAGAACGCGTTCGACATCGGCCGCAGCCACGATCTCATCTACTACCTGTTCGATGCGCCGTTTCTCAACGGCGAAGACATGCGCGAGGTGCCCCTGGAAACTCGGCGCGGCAAACTCAAGACTGCCTTGGGCAGCACGCGGCGCAGCCCGCTGCGTTTCTCCGAGGCCTTCACCGCCCATCACCGGGACATCGTCGAGAGCGCCTGCGCCATGTCGCTGGAAGGCGTCATCGGCAAGCGCTCGGGCAGCCTCTATGTGTCGCGCCGCAGCGCCGACTGGATCAAGCTCAAATGCCGCCTGCGCCAGGAGTTCGTCATCGTCGGTTACACCAAGCCGCAGGGCAGCCGCAGCGGCTTCGGCGCGCTGTTGTTGGCGGTGAACGAGGCGGAGGGGCTGCGTTATGCCGGGCGGGTCGGCACCGGGTTCGGGGAAGCGTCGCTCAAGACCCTGCATGAGCAATTGCGCAAGCTGGCACGAGACAAATCGCCACTCGAGCGGAAACTGACCGCCGCCCAGGCCCGTGGTGTGAGCTGGGTCGAGCCGCAACTGGTCGGCGAGGTCGAGTTCGCCGAATGGACGCGCGAAGGCATCGTGCGCCAGGCCAGCTTCATCGCCTTGCGCAGTGACAAGCCGGCGGCGCAGATCGTTCGTGAGCATCCGCGTGCGCCAGGCGCCGCAGCGGAGAAACAGACCAAGAAGGCAGAAAGTTCGCGCAAGTCATCCGCCAAGCCGGTAGTGGCCGGGGTACCGATCAGCAATCCGCAGCGGGTTATCGACCCGGAAAGCGGCACGACGAAACTGCAGCTGGCCCAGTTCTATGCGGATATCGCCGAATGGTTGCTGCCGTACCTGCGCAACCGGCCGGTGTCGCTGGTGCGGGCGCCGGACGGGGTAGAGGGGGAACAATTCTTCCAGAAGCATGCCGAGCGTCTGGCGATTCCCAACATCAAACACCTCGACCCCAAGCTGGACCCCGGCCACGCGCGGTTGATGGAAATCGACAGCGTGCCGGCCCTGGTCGGTGCAGCGCAGATGGGCTGCATCGAGTTCCACCGCTGGGGCGGTACCAGCGACCGCATCGAAACGCCCGATCATTTCGTGCTCGATCTCGACCCGGACCCGGCGTTGCCGTGGCGCAGCATGCTGGAGGCGACCCGGCTGACCCTGAGCGTGCTCGACGAGCTGGGCCTGCAGGCATTTCTCAAGACCAGCGGCGGCAAGGGCATGCACATCATCGTGCCGCTTGCCCGGCACGCCGACTGGGATACGGTCAAGGGCTTCGCCAAGGCCCTGGCGCAGTTCATGGCTAAGCAATTGCCCGAGCGTTTTACCGCGACGTCGGGGCCTAAGAACCGAGTGGGGAAAATCTTCATCGACTATCTGCGCAACGGTCGCGGTGCCAGTACGGTATCGGCCTACTCGGTGCGCGCGCGGCCCGGCCTGCCGGTTTCGGTGCCGATCGCCCGGGACGAGCTTGACGGCCTGCGCAGCGCCCAGCAGTGGACGGTCGCCAATCTGCAGCAGCGTCTCGATGGGCTGCGCCATGACCCGTGGGATGGGTATGCCAACCGCCAGCGCCTGACCCGCGCCATGTGGGACCGGCTCGGCGCCGAAGCGCCATGATCTGCGCCGTCAGATCAGCAGCAGGACCAGCAAGACCGCGCAGGTTCCCAGCAGGGCGGTCACCCGCGCTGAACTCAACGCCAATGCGTGCCCGCGCGACCTGCGGGTAAAGCGCCCTTGCACCTCGTGCAGACCATCGACGCTTTCCAAAAGGTTGTCGCCTGCCGTTTCTGGCTGGCCCTCGCTCAGTTGGTCTTGCCAGGCGCGACGCGCCAGTAACCGGTCGAGCAAGCCTGGGAAGAACTGGTTGCCGAGGATGGCCTTGATGGTGGGCAGGCCGACCCAGAGTTCCCGTGGAGGTGCACTCGCGACGCTGAGGATGGCGCGCGCTGCGACGCCGGGGTCATGAATGGGCGGCACGGGTTGCACGCGTTGACCCAGTTTGTTGCGGGCCCACTCGAACTGCGGGGTATTGATCGCCGGCAGCTGCACCATGCAGACCTTGACCTTGCTGCCCTGGTGGATGAGTTCGCAGCGAAGCGAGTCGGTGAAGCCGCGCAGTGCGAACTTCGCTGCGCAATAGGCTGACTGCAAGGGAATGGCGCGATAGGCGAGTGCCGAACCGACCTGGATGATCACCCCGCGATTACGTGCGCGCATCAGCGGTAGCGCCGCCAGGGTGCCATGTACGGCGCCGAGGTAGGTCACCTCAGTAACGCGCCTGATCTCCTCCGGCGTCAACTGCTCGATCGCAGCGAACACCGTGACCATCGCCGACTTGACCCAGACGTCGATGGGGCCGAGCTCGGCCTCGAAACGTTGCGCCGCCAGCGCCAGCGCCAGGGCATTGGCATCGGCGATATCCGCGCTGATCGCCAGGGTCGGGACGTCGTAGGCCTCTAGCTCCGATGTCGCTGCTGCCAACCCTTCCTCGCTGCGGGCCAGCAAGCCAACGGCATAGCCCGCGGCAGCGAAAGCATGCGCGGTGGCCCGCCCGACACCGGCGCTGGCCCCGCAGATCACCACCACCGGGCAATCGTCTTTTTTCATTCAAACAGCCTCGAGGATCACTTCTTGTGCTTACCCGGCAGCAGCGAACCGAACAATTGCTTGGCGGTTTGCGCAAGGATGCCGCGCTGGTCCGGGTCGACCTGCAGCAGGGTGGAGGCGAACTGCTTGGCCTGTTCCAGGCTGATATGCGGCGGCAACGGTGGGACATCCGGATCGGTGCGAAATTCCAGCAACACCGGACGATCCGCAGCCAGAGCCTGCTCCCAGGCCGGGCCGACGTCCTCTTCACGCTCGATCAACAGGCCGAGCAGGCCAATAGAGTTGGCGAAGGCGTGGTAGGGCACGTCGGGAATGTTCTGCGAAGCCTCGAATTTCGGGTCGCCTTCCATCACCCTCTGCTCCCAGGTGACCTGGTTGAGGTCCTGGTTGTTGAACACCGCGAGCACCCATTGCGGGTTCTGCCACTCGCGCCAGTACTTGGCCACGGTGATCAGCTCAGCCAGATTGTTCATCTGCATGGCGCCGTCACCCACCAGGCCGACCACCGGACGATCCGGATGGGCGAACTTGGCGGCGATAGCATAAGGCACCGCCGCGCCCATCGACGCCAAGCCGCCGGACAGCGAGCAGAGCATGTCGCGGCGGATCTTCAGATCGCGGGCATACCAGTTGGCGCAGGAGCCGGAGTCGCAGGTGACCACGGCGCGCTCGGGCAGGCGCGGCGACAGCTCGTAGACCACCCGCTGCGGGTTGATCGGGTTGGCCGACACCATGGCGCGGCTTTCCAGGGTCTGGTCCCAGTCGGTGCGCCACCCTTCGATGGTGGTGCGCCAGCTGTCATCCGCCTTGTTCTCCAGCAAAGGAAGCAGGGCGCGCAGGGTCTCGGCGGCATCGCCCTGCAGGTTGACCTCCATTGGATAGCGCAGGCTGAGCATGTCGGGCTGGATGTCGATCTGCACGCCACGCGCCTGTCCCTCCTCCGGCAGGAACTCGGAGTAGGGGAAGCCGGAACCGATCATCAGCAGGGTGTCGCATTCCTCCATCATCTTGTAGCTCGGCACCGTACCGAGCAGGCCGATGGAGCCGGTGACCCAGGGCAAATCGTCAGGCAGCACGGCCTTGCCCAGCAGCGCCTTGGCCACACCGGCGCCGAGTTTCTGCGCGACTTCGAAGACCTCATCACTGGCATTCAGCGCCCCGGCGCCTACCAGTATGGCGACCTTCTTGCCGCTGTTGAGCACTTCGGCAGCGCGCTGCAGATCCGCTTCATAGGGCACGACGCGCGGGTGGCTGTAGCCGATGCCACTGTGCAGGGTGCCGTGCTTGTGCGGCGGCTCGGCGTATTCGGCCTCCTGCAGGTCGTTGGGCAGGATGATCGCGGTCACCCGGCGTTCACCGACGGCGGTGCGGATGGCGCGGTCGATCAGATGACGCACCTGCGCCGGTGCGCTGGCCTGCTGGACGAAGGCGCCGGCAACATCCTTGAACACCGAGACCAGGTCCAGCTCCTGCTGGTAATGCCCGCCGAGCGCGGTGCGCGCCTGCTGGCCGGTAATCGCCAGCACCGGCATGTGATCCATACGTGCATCGTAGAGACCGGTCAGCAAGTGGGTCGCGCCGGGGCCGGAGGTGGCGATGCAGACGCCCAGCTGGCCGGAGAACTTGGCATCTGCCGCAGCCATGAAGGCAGCCATCTCTTCGTGGCGGGCCTGGATGAAGCGGATCTTTCCATTGGCCCGGCTAAGCGCGCCGAACACGCCATTGATGCCATCGCCGGGGTAACCATAAATGCGACGAACGCCCCACTGGTAGAGTCGCTCGACGATGAAATCTCCGACTGTCGTGGCCATTTGCACCCTCCGTTAAATCGAGTTTCGGCCAGACGAGGCAGCGGTAACCAGGCGGCTACCGCTGTCATGACCGCTGATTAGGGTGGACGTGAAGCAGCGGCGGAAGTTTCTCCTGTTTGACCTGTGGTCAGTGCGGGCGGCGGCCGTTGTCATCATCGCTTCGCCATATCGTCACATCACTGCCACCGTGATTGGTTGCAATCGCTGCAAACGCCTGGAGGATTGCTGCGATGCAGATATGCGTGATAGGAGCGGGGTACGTGGGGCTGGTGACGGCGACCTGCCTGGCCGAGATGGGCAACCAGGTGGTCTGCGTCGAGCGCGATCCGCAGCGCGTTGCACAGCTTTCGCAAGGTAAGGTGCCGATCTACGAGCCGGGCCTGGAGGCGTTGCTCAGGGCGCAGCTGGCGGCGGGGCAGCTCAGCTTCACCGCGCAGCTTCAGGCCGGAATCCGCCGCGCCGAGGTCATCTTCATCGCGGTGGGCACACCCAGTGGTGAGGACGGTTCGGCCGACCTGAGTCATGTGCTGGCGGTTGCCGATGATCTGGGCGAGCGGCTCGAACATGCCTGCCTGGTCGTCGACAAGTCCACCGTGCCGGTGGGCACCGCCGAACGCGTCGAGCAGCGCATCAACGCCGGCCTGACCCGTCGCGGCAAACGAGCACGAGTAACCGTTGCCAGCAATCCGGAGTTTCTCAAGGAGGGCTCTGCGGTCGAGGATTTCATGCGGCCTGATCGGGTCATCGTCGGCTGTGACGACGAGCGTGGATGTGAGCTGCTGCGCAGGCTGTATGCACCGTTCCTGCGCAATCATGACCGCCTGCTGTGCATGGGTGTGCGCGCGGCCGAGTTCAGCAAGTACGCGGCCAACGCCTTCCTGGCCACCAAGATTTCCTTCATCAACGAAATGGCCGGCATCTGTGCGCGCCTGGGCGTCGATATCGAGGAGGTACGCCGCGGCATCGGCAGCGACCGACGCATTGGTACGCACTTCATCTATGCCGGCTGCGGCTATGGCGGCTCGTGCTTTCCCAAGGACGTCAAGGCGCTGATCCGTACCGCCGAGCACGAGGGCATCGAGCCAGGCATCCTACGTGCGGTCGAAGCGCGCAATGCGCTGCAGAAGACGCTGCTGTTCCAGGCCCTGCGCGAACATTTCAACGGTCATCTGTTGGGGCGAGTCGTCGCGCTCTGGGGGCTGGCGTTCAAGCCCGGTACCGATGATCTGCGCGAAGCGCCGAGCCTGGTGCTGCTCGATGCGCTGCTGATCGCCGGGGCCAGGGTGCAGGCCTGCGATCCGGCGGCTGCGGCCGCTGTCGCGGCGCGCTATCCGTCGGCGGTCGAGTCGGGGCAACTGGCGCTGAGCGAATCCCCCTATGCCGTCACCCAGGGCGCCGATGCGCTGGTCCTGGTGACCGAGTGGAAGCAATTTCGTCAGCCGGATTTCCCGCGCATCCGCGGCATGATGCGTATGCCGGTGCTGTTCGACGGGCGCAACATCTACGATGCCGGCCAGTTGGCCGAGCAGGGGTTTCTCTATCGTGGCATCGGCCGGCCTGCAAGCGGCAGTTGTAAGGCCAGCGCGGCTTGATAGACTGAGTGCGCATTCCAACCATCCCCATTAGGGAGTCCCATGATCAAGAAATGCCTGTTCCCCGCTGCCGGTTACGGCACGCGCTTTTTGCCTGCTACCAAGGCAATGCCGAAGGAAATGTTGCCGGTGGTGAACAAGCCACTGATTCAATATGGGGTCGAAGAGGCACTGGAGGCTGGCCTCAACGAGATTTCCATCGTCACCGGTCGCGGTAAGCGCGCGCTGGAAGACCATTTCGACGTGAGCTACGAGCTCGAGCACCAGATCAAGGGCACCGACAAGGAAAAATACCTGGTTGGCATCCGCCGTCTGATCGACGAGTGCAGCTTCTCCTACACTCGTCAGGTCGAGATGAAAGGTCTTGGCCACGCCATCCTCTGCGGCCAGCCGCTGATCGGTGACGAGCCCTTCGCCGTGGTCCTGGCCGACGACCTGTGCCTGAACCTCGAAGGCGATAGCGTACTGGCGCAGATGGTCAAGCTGTACAAACAGTTCCGTTGCTCCATCGTCGCCATCCAGGAAGTGCCAAAGGACGAAACCTCCAAGTACGGTGTGATCGCCGGCGAGATGATCCGCGAGGACATCTACCGCGTCAGCAACATGGTGGAGAAGCCCAAGCCCGAGGACGCGCCGTCGAACCTGGCGATCATCGGTCGCTACATCCTCACCCCGGATATCTTCGACCTGATCCGCAGCACGCCGCCAGGCAAGGGCGGTGAGATCCAGATCACCGACGCGCTGATGCGCCAGGCCCAGCAGGGCTGCGTGATGGCGTACAAGTTCAAGGGGCAGCGTTTCGACTGCGGTAGCGCCGAGGGTTACATCGACGCGACCAATTTCTGCTTCGAGAATCTGTACAAGACCGGCAAGGCGTTCTGATACGCCGCCAGGTCAGTACTCGGGTACGTCAGTCGAGAAAACGCCGCGATTGTCTTGCATGATCGCGGCGTTCTTCATTGCTTTACCGGACCGAATGTTTTTCGCGGACAAGTCCGCTCCCACGGGGGGATTGAGCTGACAGCTCATATCCTGAGGGAGCGGACTTGTTCGCGCAGCTGTTGTGCTCGAATCACTGACCGTACCTGGGAACGGGCATTTGCTCCGAGCCGGGGCCGAGCGGCTGGCCGTAGCTGAATTCCACGTAATTGCCGGCCGGGTCACGCACGCCGCAGTAATAGCCAACCGGGTAGGGCTCGTCGCGCGGCGCCCAGATCAGGCAGCCTTTGCGCTCGGCCAGGGCGGCGATGCGGTCGACTTCCTCGCGGCTGCTCAGGGCGAAGCCGAAGTGGCTGTAGTCGTTGGCGGCCAGGTTGCGGTCCTGGCCGCCGGGCATGATGACGAAGATGAACTGGTGCTCCTTGCCCGGTTCGGCCATCCAGACGATACGCGTGCCCTTGCCGGGGCGTTCGTGGATCACCTGCATGCCACAGAACTGCGCATAGAAGGCGATGCAGGCATCGAGATCGGGGACGTGCAGGGCGAGATGAGTCAGGGTAGGGCGCATATCCACCTCCTGCTTCCAATTTAGCGCTAGCCTTTACGGTATGCTCCCCATCTGCCAAGGAGATACCTCATGAGTTACGACTTCGATCTGTTCGTGATCGGCGCCGGTTCCGGCGGCGTACGTGCGGCGCGTTTCGCCGCTGGTTTTGGTGCTCGCGTCGCGGTCGCCGAGAGCCGCTACCTGGGCGGCACCTGCGTCAACGTTGGCTGCGTACCGAAGAAACTGCTGGTGTACGGCGCGCATTTCGCCGAGGACTTCGAGCAGGCCTCGGGTTTCGGCTGGTCGCTGGGCGAGGCGAATTTCGACTGGCCGACTCTGATCGCCAACAAGAACCGCGAGATCGAGCGCCTCAATGCCATCTACCGCAATCTGTTGACCAACAGCGGCGTCAGTCTGTTCGAGGGCCATGCGCGCATCGTCGATGCCCACACCGTCGAGGTCAATGGCCAGCGCCACAGCGCCGAGCGCATTCTCATCGCCACTGGCGGCTGGCCGCAGATTCCGGACATTCCTGGTCGCGAGCACGCCATCAGTTCCAACGAAGCCTTCTTCCTCAAGCAACTGCCCAAGCGCGTGCTGGTGGTCGGCGGCGGCTATATCGCCGTGGAGTTCGCCTCGATCTTCCATGGCCTGGGCGCGCAGACCTCGCTGCTGTATCGCGGCGATTTGTTCCTGCGCGGCTTCGACGGCGCGGTGCGTGAGCACCTGCGCGACGAGCTGAGCAAGAAAGGCCTGGACCTGCAGTTCAATGCCGACATCGCCAGCATCGAACGCAAGGCCGACGGCAGCCTCGCCGCCACGCTAAAGGACGGCCGCGTACTGGAGGCCGATTGTGTGTTCTACGCCACCGGCCGTCGCCCGATGCTCGACAACCTCGGTCTGGAGAATGTCGAGGTCAAGCTGGACAAGCGCGGCTACATCGAAGTCGATGATCTGTTCCAGACCTCCACATCGTCGATTCTCGCCCTCGGCGATGTGATCGGCCGCGTGCAGCTCACGCCGGTCGCGCTGGCCGAAGGCATGGCCGTGGCGCGTCGGCTGTTCAAGCCGGAGGAATATCGTCCACTGGACTACCGGATGATTCCCACCGCCGTGTTCAGCCTGCCGAACATCGGCACCGTTGGCCTCAGCGAAGAGCAGGCCATCGAAGACGGGCACAAGGTGAAGATTTTCGAGAACCGCTTCCGTCCGATGAAGCTGACGCTCACCGAGAACCCGGAGCGCACCCTGATGAAGCTGGTGGTGGATGCCGACAACGACCGCGTGCTCGGCTGCCATATGGTCGGCCCGGAGGCAGGCGAGATCGTCCAGGGTCTGGCCATCGCGCTCAAGGCCGGTGCGACCAAGCAGATCTTCGATGAGACCATCGGCGTGCACCCGAGCGCCGCCGAGGAATTCGTTACGCTACGTACGCCGGTCAGCCGCTGAGGGCCTCATGGAAACGCTGTTCTACGTCGCCGACCTGTTCGGCGTGGCAGTGTTCGCCATCACCGGTGCGCTGATGGCCGGACGCAAGTCCATGGACCTGTTCGGCGTACTGGTGATGGCCATCGTTACCGCCCTGGGTGGCGGCACGCTGCGTGACCTGATTCTGGACAACCATCCGGTCAGCTGGATTCGCGACGACACCTATATCCTTGTCGCCTCCCTGGCGGCATTGGGTACCGTGGCCTGGGTGCGCATGACCCGGCCGATTCACGAGAAGGGCCTGCTGATCGCCGATGCCTTTGGTCTGGCCGTGTTCACCGTGTACGGCACCGAGCTGGCGTTGCAGAACGGTACGCCGATCAGCACCGCGGTGATCATGGGGGTGATGACCGGCGTGGTCGGCGGGGTCATTCGTGACGTGCTGTGCAACGAGATCCCGCTGATCTTCCAGAAGGAAATCTACGCCACCGCCTGCATCGCCGGCGCGCTTACCTTCATCGGTCTGCGCGCCCTGGGTACGCCGCACTGGCTGGATACTGCCGCAGCGATGTTCGTGGTGTTGGCGGCCCGGCTGGCGGCGATTCACTGGCATCTCGGTCTGCCGCGCTTCCACCTGCTCGACCGGCATTGAACAGACCACTTTCGATTTCGTGCTGCTGCTGATCATCGGCGAGGCCACGCAGCAGGCGCTGCTGGGCGATGATTCTGGTGGTTGCGACCCTGATCGCGCTGGACCTCGGTGCAGCGCTGCTCAAGCGCCGCAATGAATGGCTGGCACGCCTGCTCGATGGATCGCCGATCATCATCGTCGAAGACGGCGTGCCGATGCAGTGGCGTATGAGCAAGGCGCGCCTGACCCTCGACGACATCATGGAATCGGCGCGAGAGAGCGGGCTAGAGCGGCTGGACCAGATTCGCTACGCGATCGTCGAGCGTAACGGCAAGATTTCCATCATCCAGCGGCCTGACGAAAAATCCACATGACCGCTCGTCAGTGATTGCCGAGCGAGGCGGATAAATAGCCTGAACGTCCTCGCAGGGCCCTTCCTCCAAGTCAGTGCACGGGCAGTTTTGCCCATCACTGAGGAGAAACGAAATGACTAACAAAAACCCTGGCAACTTCGCCAACGATCGTGAAAAAGCTTCCGAAGCAGGCAAAAAAGGCGGCCAGAACAGCGGCGGCAATTTTGCCAATGATCGCCAGAAAGCCTCCGAGGCTGGCCGCAAAGGTGGTCAGAACAGCCACGGTGGAGGCCGCAGTTGAGTGATTGCGTAGCCTGGGGGAGGCCCGCTACGGGCCTCCTTTCCCTCACTCACAACACAGCGCTCGCAGCGAAACGGCAATCGCGCGAAATTCCTTGAACTGCAAAGACTTCAGCCAGGTCAAGTTCTAGTACCGAGTCACTCAACTGGTACAGAAACCATGATCAAGAAATGTTTGTTTCCCGCCGCCGGTTACGGCACCCGTTTTCTTCCCGCTACCAAGTCGATGCCCAAGGAAATGCTGCCGGTAGTCGACACCCCGTTGATCCAGTATGGCGTTGAAGAAGCACTGCAAGCCGGGCTGCATGAAATTGCCATCGTTACTGGTCGGGGCAAGCGCTCGCTGGAAGACCACTTCGACATCAGCTACGAGCTGGAGCACGAGATTTCCAATACCGGCAAGGAAAAATCCCTCAGCGGCGTACGCCACCTGATCGATCAGTGCACCTTCTCCTACACCCGTCAGATCGAAATGAAAGGCCTTGGCCACGCCATCCTCACCGGCCGTTCATTGATCGGCGACGAAGCGTTCGCCGTGGTACTGGCCGACGACCTGTGCCTGAACCTGGAAGGCGACGGCGTACTGACCCAGATGGTCAAGCTCTACGAGCAGTTCCGCTGTTCCATCGTGGCCATCCAGGAAGTGCCGATGGAGGAGGTTTCGCGCTACGGCGTGATCGCCGGCGAAGCGCTGCGTGACGACATCTTCCGCATCGAGCGAATGGTGGAAAAACCCAACCCTGAAGATGCGCCGTCGAACCTGGCAATCATCGGCCGCTATATCCTCACACCGGACATTTTCGAACTGATCGAACAGACCGAGCCAGGCAAGAGCGGCGAGATCCAGATTACCGATGCGCTGATGAAACAGGCCCAGCAGGGCTGTGTGCTGGCCTACAAGTTCAAGGGTCGCCGCTTCGACTGCGGTTCGGCCGAAGGCTATGTGCAGGCTACCAATTTCTGTTTCGAGAATCGCCATAAAACCCACCCGGTGATGGCCAGCCCGCGT
>NZ_DJSX01000098.1:0-4796 GCF_002439135.1 Pseudomonas sp. UBA6323
CCGTCCGCGGCCCCGATGGCCGCAGCCAACTCAGGAGTTCACCCGCCATGGGTCAATCAGTTGTTGTTCTCGGCGCCCAGTGGGGCGATGAAGGCAAGGGCAAGATCGTCGATCTGCTCACCGAGGAAATCGGTGCAGTCGTGCGTTTCCAGGGCGGCCACAACGCCGGCCACACCCTGGTCATCAACGGCAAGAAGACCGTCCTGCACCTGATTCCGTCCGGCATCCTGCGCGACGACGCGCTGTGCCTGATCGGCAATGGCGTGGTGATTTCCCCGGCCGCGCTGCGCAAGGAAATCGAAGAGCTGGAAACGGCCGGCGTGGAAGTGCGCTCGCGCCTGAAGATTTCCCCGGCCGCGCCGCTGATCATGCCGTACCACATTGCCCTGGACCAGGCGCGCGAAAAGGCCGCCGGCGGCAAGGCCATCGGCACCACCGGCCGCGGCATTGGCCCGGCCTATGAAGACAAGGTGGCGCGCCGCGGCATCCGCATCGCCGACCTGCACTACCCGGAACAGCTGGCCGAAAAGCTGCGCACCGCGCTGGATTACCACAACTTCGTGCTCACCAAGTACCTGGGCGTGGAGCCGGTGGACTTCGACAGCGTCTATGCCGAAGCGCTGGCCTTTGGCGAGTACGTGGAGCCGATGAAGAGTGATGTGGCCGGCATCTGCCACGACCTGCGCAAGCAGGGCAAGCGCGTGCTGTTCGAAGGCGCGCAGGGTGCGCTGCTGGACATCGACCACGGCACCTACCCGTACGTCACCAGCTCCAACACCACCGTGGGTGGCGCGCTGGCCGGCGCCGGCGTGGGCGCCGACGCCATCGACTACGTGCTGGGCATCGCCAAGGCCTACGCAACCCGCGTGGGCGGCGGCCCGTTCCCGACCGAACTGGACGACGAAATCGGCCAGGGCATCCGCGACCGCGGCGCCGAATACGGCGCGTCCACCGGCCGCCCGCGCCGCTGCGGCTGGATGGACATCGTCGCGCTGAAGCGCGCCGTGGCCATCAACGGCATCACCGGCCTTTGCATCACCAAGCTGGACGTGCTGGACGGCATGGAAAAGCTCAAGGTGTGCATTGCTTATGAGTACCGCGGCAAGCGCACCGAATACGCCCCGCTGGACGCGCAGGGCTGGGAAGAGTGCACCCCGGTGTACCTGGAATTCCCGGGCTGGAGCGAGAACACCCACGGCATCACCGAGTGGGACCAGCTGCCGCCCGCCGCCCGCGCCTACCTGCGCGCGCTGGAAGAACTGGCCGGCTGCCCGATCAGCATCGTCTCCACCGGCCCGGACCGCGACCACACGATGGTGCTGCAGGATCCGTGGGGTTGAGGTGTTTAGCCCTAAAGGAGCTGAGGCACTAGCGCTGAAGTGATGATGTTGAACCAAGAAGCCCCGCATCTGCGGGGCTTCTTGTTGCTGCATATGAAAAAAATCTACGAGCTCAAAATGCCTGCTGCTCCCACATAGCGGTGGCGTTGCTTCAAGCCATGAGCGGACCTGCCGTCGGTGCGGATCATTCGCGCTTCAATCTGGTCACTCGTCTTGCCAATACCGATGAGCGGTGGCCTGAAACCGAGCCCATAGTTGGCTCCGCTCTGATTCATTCACCTTGGATAGATAGGCCTCGGCGCAGCAGGCGATGCACGAAGCGATGGCAGTTGGCGCAGAGACACTGCAGGTCCTCGAGCCGGGTCATGTGGTCCACAGGCATGTCACCTACCTGGATTCGTGCATGGTGAATCTCAATACATGCTTCACCGTGTTCGGAGCCAAAAATTTCTACAGGGTCAGTGTGGCATCTCTCGCAGAACAAGCGGCCGTGCTTTCTAATGAAGTCTGCTTTTTTTGCCCGAACCGCCGCAGGCTTGCGTTCACGACTGATATGTTGTCTCAGCGCTTGGGCTCCTTCGGGATACACCTCGGGAGGGGGCTCGTTTTGATCAAAGTCGGTCTCGGCTACCTCTGGCTGCATCTTGCCCTTCGGGAAAATGCGATAGCCGGCCTCCCGGAGGAGCCGAAAGCAAAGAGAGTCCTCTCCTGCTGAAAAGTGTTTCGGAAAAATTTCGCGATTGAGTGCAAGAGAAAGAGCATGGCCAAACACTGCCTTCGGAGGAAGGCGCATGCCCTCATCTGTGATGAGATCGTAGTCAGTGGACTCGCCGAATCCGTGCGGTGTGCCGCCCAAGAGGGCCGCCACACTTGCGAAGATCAGATCGGGAGTAGCCTGCTTAATCAGTTCGGCAGGAAGGCGCTCATGGCGACGGTTACCGGAGATGTAAGGCTCGGTAGGGGCGGTACTAAGGGCCTGCTCAAGAACTTGCGCGGACGCGGGCGCCAAGCGTCGTATCACTCGCATCGCGTTGCGTTCGATCTGCCCGGGGACATGCCGATCCATCGCCACCCGGTCCGCGCCACCCTTAAAGCGTAAGCTGCTCACAAGTTCAAGTGGCAGCTCTCGAAACGCAAACTCGGTGGCCGTGCCAACTTCGGGCCAAAGGTATTCCTGTGCTTTCCAGTTCACGCCAGGTGGCTGGCCCTCTGATGTCCGGGTGATCCTGCCCACAGTGAAGGCGCCCAGTAGGCGAAGGACGCCGCCTGCGACGTTGGTCACATATACACGATCACCTGGACTGACTTTGCCGAGGAAATGTGAGCCGCCGGCACCTTGGAGTGGATCACCTGGAGACAAGTCTTGCCAACCAGTAGCGCCCCAATAAATCGTGAATGCGTTTGCCATCCGTCTTCCCTTTGTACAATATCTCAGCTTACAGTGTGCGGTAGTCTTGAATGAGGTGGCTGGCAAGTTCTTCCGTAGCTAAAGACAGCAACTCTGTAAACGCCTATTCGGTGGCATTACGCTAGCTCTGGGACGAGATGCTATCGTCGAAGCTGGTCGCAGCAAGGGCTGCACCTGCAACTCTGGTTGTCTCGAGATCTTTGGCTCATGTGGCAGCTTTCGGCGAAAGGGGCGTCTCAATTTCGAGCCTAAACTAATCCACTAAATGACAGCGGGTTGAATGAGTTGTAGCGTTACATGCCCAGTTATCTAAGCATGGGCTTTGCCGCTTTCTTTGCAGTCTGAGCGACCTCAAGCGCAACACCCGAAGCAGGCATTTCTTCAGAAAGAGTTATTAAGTGAATGGATGGTTCTGGGTTGGCGCGCTGAACAGTCAGGGCGCCGAGCAAATGGGAGATCCCAACATTATCTTGGAACTCTCCTCGAAGTGCTCGGCGATAGGCAGAGGCTAGGATGTCGGCAATTTGCACTCCTGGTAGGTCATGCGACCGGACGAATGAGAAGTCCGAGAGGATCTTTCCGAGGTTCGATGCGGATTTGATCTCAATGCCAGTCTCTTCCTGTAGGTATTTTGGAATCTCATCTTGCCTGTATCCAAATGCCCGCTCGTAGTGGCTGTAATCAAACCCATCGACAAATATTCCAGGCTCCTCAAGTGATTTCGATTGGATTAGCGCGGGTGCCATGTGCCTGATCGTTTCCTCGAAGAGAGGGCGTGCTGAATTTTTCTCGTCAATACGCCAGCGGAATGATCCAATGGTTGCTGGGATTCGCTGCGAGTAGTAAAGAGTTGTCGCTCGATAGACTTGATCCAAAAGGTCAATTTGAGCGACAAATTGGGTATACAGCTGCGGTGATAGCTGTTCGATTCTTGAGGCAAGGCTTTCAATGGATGTGCGCCCTTCCTCGTAAATCATCCGGGGCTTATTGGCTCGAATCTTAGCCGCTTGAATGGCTTGATGTTCGATTATTTCACTGAATTTTTGCTGGCCCAAATCAATTCCAGAGATGAAGAGGATTGAGTCTAGGTTGCGAAGCCTCTGGAGAAAAACTTTGAGCTGTTGTTCTTTAATATCTCTGAGCTTTATTTCATCAGTGTGAGCTCGGTTAGAGGCAAGCTTTAATTCGCGCAGCGCGAGCTCAGCCCGCCTCCGGTCTGCCTCGGGGGTAACGTATGCGGCAACAACATTCCAGCTTCCTACGGTTGGCGAAAGAACGAAGCTTCCAGACTCATCTATATAAATGAACATGTATTTTGGCTATGCTCAGCACTATGCGATTTGGGTCTCGGTTTGAATGAGAAAAAGAGGGGGCTGGATTGACATGCAATCGCCATGTTTTCCTCTAAATCCCTGAGGAATCCGGCCCGTGTGGACTGATAGACAATCACGCTGGATCTTTCCCTGATGTTTCCCCGCTTCCGTGAAGCTCGGTGTACTTGTCGCTGCGCCCTTTTGCAAGTTCGACCGGGTATTTCTTGGCATTGATCAGGAGTTTGCCGCGCGCGGCGGCGGCCGGGTCGATCTGCAGCACGTCGCACAGGCGCAGCAGGTAAAGCAGGACATCGGCAATTTCCGTGCCGACTTGAGCCTTGCGCTCGTCGTTCAGGTTCCGGCTCTGGGTTTCGGTGAGCCACTGGAAGTGTTCCATCAGCTCGCCGGCTTCGATGCTCAGGGCCATGGCAAGGTTCTTGGGGCTGTGGAACTGTTCCCAGTCGCGTTCCTGCGCAAATTGGCGCATGGCAGACTGGAGTTCATGGAGGGCGTCGGGCATGGCATCGAGTTGCTGTAGGAAATTCCTGATAATGGTAATCCGCCATTGACCCCGGTGGGGCCCGCTCGCATGCTGGGTCTCGGAGCCTAGAAACTCCTCAAACAGCGGTACCCACCTCCGACAAACCGGTGGGTTTTTTGTGCCTGCCTCGCAGGTACAACCGACGCGATGCCTGCGTCGGGAGGGCGGTGAATACAACACCCTTCGGGGAAATA
>NZ_DJSX01000086.1:0-23890 GCF_002439135.1 Pseudomonas sp. UBA6323
GATCATCGCCGCCAGCGAGGTGGACTTACCGGTACCGGTGGCACCGACGAACAGCACCAGGCCGCGCTTGGTCAGCGCCAGCTTCTTGAGGATCTCCGGCAGCTTCAGCTCATCGATGGTCGGGATGGTGGTCTCGATACGGCGCAGCACCATGCCCACCAGGTTGCGCTGGTAGAACGCACTGACGCGGAAGCGACCGATGCCACGAGCGCTGATGGCGAAGTTGCACTCGTGGTTCTCGGCGAAGTCGCGGCGCTGCGCCTCGTTCATCACGCCCAGCACGGTTTCGCGGGTCATCTCCGGCGACATGGCGTTCTTGGTCACCGGCATGATCTTGCCGTTGACCTTCATCGACGGTGGTACACCGGCGGTGATGAACAGATCGGAACCACCTTTTTCGACCATCAGGCGCAGCAGTTTTTCGAATTCCATCGTCGTGTTCGCTCATCCGCACGCATGAATGCACGGCCCCGCAGCGCAGGGCCAGCGGCTGCGAGCGTGCCATCGCAGCCGTGAAGCAGTCCGTAGGGTGGGCTTCAGCCCACCAACAGTGGCCGGCCTTGGTGGGCTGAAGCCCACCCTACCCACTGGGTTTTCCTACAAGTTTTCCGGGCTCTTGGCCTTCTCGCGCGCACTGTCGCGGCTGACCAAGCCCTTGGACACCAGAGTCTTGAGGCAGGCATCGAGGGTCTGCATGCCCAGCGCACCACCGGTCTGGATCGCCGAATACATCTGCGCCACCTTGTCCTCGCGGATCAGGTTACGGATGGCCGGCGTACCGATCATGATTTCGTGGGCGGCGACACGACCGCCGCCGATCTTCTTCAGCAGGGTCTGCGAGATCACCGCCTGCAGCGACTCAGAGAGCATCGAACGCACCATCGACTTCTCTTCGGCCGGGAACACGTCAACCACGCGGTCGATGGTCTTGGCGGCGGAGGTGGTGTGCAGAGTGCCGAACACCAGGTGACCGGTTTCCGCGGCGGTCAGCGCCAGGCGGATGGTTTCCAGGTCACGCATTTCGCCCACCAGGATGATATCCGGGTCTTCACGCAGCGCCGAGCGCAGGGCTTCGGAGAAGCCGTGGGTGTCGCGGTGCACCTCGCGCTGGTTGACCAGGCACTTCTTCGACTCGTGGACGAATTCGATCGGGTCCTCGATGGTGAGAATGTGGTGATACTTGTTGCTGTTGAGGTAGTCGAGCATCGCCGCCAGGGTGGTCGACTTGCCCGAACCGGTGGGGCCGGTGACCAGCACCAGGCCGCGCGGCACGTCGGTGATCTTGCGGAACACCTCGCCCATGCCCAGGTCTTCCATGGTCAGTACCTTGGACGGAATGGTACGGAACACCGCACCGGCGCCACGGTTCTGGTTGAAGGCGTTGACCCGGAAGCGCGCCACACCCGGCACTTCGAAGGAGAAGTCGGTCTCGAGAAACTCTTCGAAATCCTTGCGCTGCTTGTCGTTCATGATGTCGTAGATCAGCGCGTGTACCTGCTTGTGATCCAGCGGCGGCAGGTTGATGCGGCGCACGTCGCCGTCAACGCGGATCATCGGCGGCAGCCCCGCCGAGAGGTGCAAATCCGACGCGCCTTGCTTGGCGCTGAAGGCGAGCAGCTCAGTGATATCCATGGGACTCCCCAATTACAAGCAAGCAGGTAGAATGCCGCGAACGCTTAACGAGCGGGCTTTATATAGAGCGCAGGTAATGTCCACGATAGCAGAGAATATTGCAAAGGTCGGAGCGCGTATCCGTGAGGCGGCGCAAGCCTCGCAGCGCAATTTGGCGGACATCGGCCTGCTGGCGGTGAGCAAGACCAAACCGGCCGACGCCATCCGCGAAGCGCACGCCGCCGGTCTGCGCGATTTTGGCGAGAACTACCTGCAGGAAGCGCTGGAAAAACAGACCCTGCTGACCGACCTGCCCTTGATCTGGCACTTCATCGGCCCCATTCAGTCGAACAAGACCCGGCCCATCGCCGAGCACTTCGACTGGGTGCATTCCGTGGATCGCCTGAAAATCGCCCAACGCCTGTCCGATCAGCGCCCCGCGCATCTGCCGCCGCTGAACATCTGCCTGCAGGTCAACGTCAGCGGTGAGGACAGCAAGTCCGGCTGCAGTCCCGAGGAACTACCAGAGCTGGCGAGGGCCATCGTCGCCCTGCCCAACCTCCAGCTGCGCGGACTGATGGCCATTCCCGAGCCCACCGACGACGTCACCGCGCAACACGCCGCCTTCGCCCGTCTGCGCCAGTTGCGCGATGACCTGGCGCTCGATCTCGATACCCTGTCCATGGGCATGAGCCATGACCTGGAAGCCGCCATCACCGAAGGTGCCACCTGGGTGCGCATTGGCACCGCCCTGTTCGGCGCCCGCGATTACGGCCAGCCCACTCACTGAATGAAGGAATTCCCGCAATGAGCAACCCGACCATCGCCTTCGTCGGCGCCGGCAACATGGCCGCCAGCCTGATTGGCGGCATGCGCGCCCAGGGCGTGCCAGCCAGCGCCATCCGCGCCAGCGAGCCCGGCAGCGAACAGCGCGCCCGCCTGCAGCAGGAGCACGGCATCGCCACCTTCGCCGACAATGGCGAGGCCATCAAAGGCGCCGATCTGATTGTGCTGGCGGTCAAACCACAGATCATGAAAGCGGTATGCCTGGATCTGGCGCCACACCTGGCCGCCAACCAGGTGATTATCTCCATCGCCGCCGGCATCAGCTGCGCCAGCCTGGAGAGCTGGCTGGGCGAGCGCCCTGTCGTGCGCTGCATGCCCAACACCCCGGCGCTGCTGCGCCAGGGCGTATCCGGCCTGTTCGCCAACCCGTGCGTGAGCAGCGAGCAGAAAGCCCAGGCCGAACAGGTGCTGAGCGCCGTGGGCCTGGCCCTGTGGCTGGATGAAGAAACCCAGCTCGACGCGGTCACCGCCG
Organism: Pseudomonas sp. UBA6323; assembly: GCF_002439135.1. Taxonomy (NCBI): domain Bacteria; kingdom Pseudomonadati; phylum Pseudomonadota; class Gammaproteobacteria; order Pseudomonadales; family Pseudomonadaceae; genus Pseudomonas; species Pseudomonas sp. UBA6323. Next base: position 2,930 of record NZ_DJSX01000086.1, read on the forward strand.
TCTCCGGCAGCGGCCCGGCCTATTTCTTCCTGCTGATCGAAGCGATGACTGCGGCCGGCGAGCAGCTCGGCCTGCCGCGTGAAACCGCAGCACGCCTGAGCATCCAGACTGCACTGGGCGCCGCGCGCATGGCCAGCGAGAGCGATGTCGACGCGGCCGAATTGCGACGCCGTGTGACCTCACCGAACGGAACCACCGAAGCGGCGATCAAAACCTTCCAGGCCGGCGGCTTCGAAGCGCTGGTACAACAAGCACTCAACGCCGCCGCCAATCGCTCGGCCGAACTGGCCGAACAACTGGGTCAATAAGGAAGCACACATGTCCGGACTCATCGAAGCCCTCATCTACATCATCCAGACCCTGGGCAGCCTGTACCTGCTGATCGTGCTGCTGCGCTTCATCCTGCAGTTAGTACGTGCTGACTTCTACAACCCGCTGAGCCAGTTCATCGTCAAGGCCACCCAGCCTCTACTGACGCCGCTACGCCGCATCATCCCGGGCTTCGCCGGGCTGGACCTGGCCTCGCTGGTGCTGGCGATTCTGGTGCAGTTGCTGTTGATGGTCGTGACCCTGACGTTGATGGGCTACAACGTCGGCGGCTTCATTCTGCAGCTACTGGTGTGGTCGATGATCGGTGTGACCTCGCTGTTTCTCAAGGTGTTCTTCTTCGCTCTGATCATCAGCGTGATCCTCTCCTGGGTCGCCCCGGGCAGCTACAACCCCGGCGCGCAACTGGTGAACCAGATATGCGAACCGCTGCTGGCACCGTTCCGCAAGCTGCTGCCGAACCTCGGCGGCCTGGATATCTCGCCGATCTTCGCCTTTATCACCATCAATCTGATCGACCGCTTCGTGATCGGCGCCCTGGCGGCCTCCACCGGCCTGCCACCGATGCTCAGCCCCTTCCTCTGACTGGCGAGCTACTTTCGCTGGGACGGCGAGGACCTGATCCTCGACTGCCACCTGCAGCCCAAAGCGAGCAAGGACGAGTTCGCCGGGCTGCATGGTGAAAGGCTGAAGATTCGCCTCACCGCCCCGCCGGTCGACGGCAAGGCCAACGCCCACCTGCTGGCCTTCCTGGCCAAGGCGTTCGGCGTGGCCAAGAGCCAGGTGAGCCTGGAAAGCGGCGAACTCAATCGGCAGAAACGCCTGCGCATTCGCGCCCCACAGAGCCTGCCGCCGATTCCCGGCCTCCAGCGCGCCTGACGACCACTCAGTCGCCCCAGCCGACCATAAGGCGGGACTGGCGAAGAGGCCAATTGACGGCCGCCTTGCAGCTCGCATAATGCAAGCTATTCTCGCGAAACGCCGTGCTTCCTGGCGGCAACCCCAACCAAACCGTTACGCAGCCCCCGCAAGAGAATAATCTTGCCGAGAGGAGAGCCAGGATGAGCATGGAACGTCTCAGCCAGCAGGTAGACGCCTACGTCGCCTGGAAACGCGAACTGATGCGCGAGATCACGCGCTATCGCAGCTGGCTGGAGCACAACCGGCTCAACTCCGAGGCGGTTCAGGCCAAGCTCGAACGCGCGCTGAAGATCCTGCGTACCGATCACATCACCCTGGCCTTCGTCGGCGAGTTCTCGCGCGGCAAGACCGAGCTGATCAACAGCCTGTTCTTCTCCGAATACGGCCAGCGCATGCTGCCCTCGCATGCCGGGCGCACCACCATGTGCCCCACCGAGCTGTTCTTCGACCCGCGCTCGGAACGCCCCTACATTCGTCTGCTGCCGATCGAGACCCGCACCGCCTCGGCCAGCGTCGCGCAGTTCAAACGCATTCCACGGCACTGGGTGAACATCCCACTGGATACCAGCGACCCGGCCAACATGGCGCTGGCCTTCAGCCAGGTCGCCAAGACCAAACCCATGCCGGTGGAGCAGGCGATTCAGCTCGGCTTCCACCCGGATATGCTCGAAGGCACCGGCAAGCGCGGCCAGGTGCTGGTGCCGGCCTGGCGCCACGCCATGGTCAACTTCGATCACCCTCTGCTGCGCCAGGGCCTGCGTATTCTCGACACACCGGGCCTCAACGCCCTGGGCAGCGAGCCGGAGCTGACCCTGTCGATGCTGCCCAACGCGCAGGCGATCATCTTCCTGCTGGCCGCCGATACCGGCGTAACCGCGAGCGACATGAGCATCTGGCAGCAGCACATTCGTCAGCTCGATGAAGACACCCAGACCTGCCTGTTCGCCGTGCTGAACAAGATCGACGTGCTCTGGGACGACCTGGCCGGCGAGACCTTCGTGCAGAACGCCATCAGCCAGATTCAGAGCGCCACCGCCAAGCAGTTGGGCATCGCCAAGCAGGACGTACTGCCGCTGTCGGCCAAGCAGGCGCTGCTGGCCAAGGTCCGCAAGGATGAGGAGCTGCTGGCCCGCAGCCAGATGACTGACCTGGAGAACCTGCTGTGCGAGCGCATCGTCGCGCAGAAGGAGCGCCTGATCGAAGACCACGTGGTGCGCCAGGTCCTGGCACTGATAAACAACAGCCAGCACGTGCTCAACCTGCGCCTGGAAAAGGTCGGCGAACAGCTGGCCCTGCTCGGTAGCCATCAGCAGGACAACGGCCAGTTGCTGTTCGAGCTGACCGCCAAGACCAAGGAAGACCACAACCAGCACCACAAGCGCCTGCTCGGCCTGAAGACCAATCAGCGCCTGTTGCAGCGCCAGGGCCAGTTGCTGCGCCACGCCGCACGCGCCGAGCGTCTGGAGCAACACCTGAACGAGGTGCGTCGCAACCTCACCGGCAGTTGGACCACCCTTGGCATCAACCAGGCCATCCTGCATTTCTTCCGCGCCGTCGAGCAGGACCTGCACAACCTTGAGCACGAAGCGGAGATGGCCAACAAGATGGTCGCCGCCATCTATCGCCGGCATAACGAAGAAAGCCCGCTGGGCGGCGTCGACGCGCCGCAGTTCAAGATCCAGCGCTACCTGCGCGAGCTGAAGAAACTGCAGGACAAGGGCGATCAGTTCCGCCTGCACGTGAAGACGTTGCTCACCGAACAACGCAGCCTGACCCGGCGCTTCTTCGCCACCCTGGCGCAGGAAGTGATCGGCCTGCACCAGCGCCTGCGCCTGGACGCCGAGCAATGGGCTGCCGACGCCCTGATGCCGCTGATGCAGCACACCCTCGAACACAAGCAGATGCTGGAAAGCCACATGCTGCGCCTCAAGGCACTGGCACAGGAAACCCAGCAGACACGCAAGCGCAGCCTGCAACTGGCGCGCTACCAGGAAGAGCTGGAGCAGCAACTGGCCCAGGCCAGCGACATGCTCCGCGTGCTGCGCATGCCGGCGCCGGTGCAGCGCCAGGGCAAGGTGGTCAGCCTGCCGGTGGCGGCGCGGCAACAAAGCCTGTAAATCCTACTCTCATGCACGCCCTCTCCCGCAAGCGGGAGAGGGGAGACCAGACCGCTCGCTTGCCGCTCGGGTCGGTGCTCTTTAGACTGGCGCCCTCCTCCGATTCATTAGCAGCGCCTTCATGCCCACTGCCTTTCCCGAAGATTCCGTCGGCCTGGTCAGCCCCCAGGTGTTCCGTTTCAGCGAACCCCTGGCGCTGGCCTGCGGGCGCAGCCTGGCCGAGTACGAACTGGTCGTCGAAACCTATGGCGAGCTGAATGCCGCACGCAGCAATGCCGTGCTGATCTGCCATGCCCTGTCCGGCCATCATCACGCCGCCGGCTACCACAGCCCGGATGATCGCAAACCCGGCTGGTGGGACAGCTGCATCGGCCCTGGCAAGCCGATCGACACCAACAAGTTCTTCGTCGTCAGCCTCAACAACCTCGGCGGCTGCAACGGCTCCACCGGCCCGAGCAGTACCAACCCGGCGACCGGCAAGTCCTACGGCGCCGATTTCCCAGTGATGACAGTCGAAGACTGGGTACACAGCCAGGCGCGCCTGGCCGATGTGCTCGGCATCGAGCAATGGGCCGCGGTGATCGGCGGCAGCCTCGGCGGCATGCAGGCCATGCAGTGGACCATCAGCTACCCCGAGCGCGTGCGTCACTGTCTGGCCATCGCCTCGGCGCCCAAGCTGTCGGCGCAGAACATCGCCTTCAACGAAGTGGCGCGCCAGGCGATTCTCACCGACCCGGAATTCCATGGCGGACATTTCCAGGAACAGGGCGTGATCCCCAAGCGCGGCCTGATGCTGGCGCGCATGGTCGGCCACATCACCTACCTGTCCGATGACGCCATGGGCGAGAAATTCGGCCGCGGTCTGAAGAGCGAAAAGCTCAACTACGACTTCCACAGCGTCGAGTTCCAGGTGGAAAGCTATCTGCGCTATCAGGGCGAGGAGTTCTCCGGGCGCTTCGACGCCAATACCTACCTGCTGATGACCAAGGCGCTGGACTACTTCGACCCGGCCGCCGCCCACGACGGCGATCTGGCCAAGACCCTGGCCGTGGCCAAGGCGGACTTCTGCCTGATGTCCTTCACCACTGACTGGCGTTTCTCCCCTGCCCGCTCGCGGGAGATCGTCGACGCGCTGACAGCGGCGAAGAAGAACGTCTGCTACCTGGAGATCGACGCACCGCAGGGCCACGACGCCTTCCTCATGCCGATCCCGCGCTACCTGCAGGCATTCGGCAGCTACATGAAGCGAATCGAGGTATGAGCATGCGAGCGGATCTGGACATCATCCAGGAATGGATCGCCCCGGGCAGCCGTGTGCTCGACCTGGGCTGCGGCGACGGCGAACTGCTCGCCTGGCTGCGCGACAACAAGCAGGTTTCCGGCTACGGCCTGGAAATCGACCCGGACAAGATCGCCCTGTGCATCGAGCGCGGCGTCAACGTCATCGAGCAGAACCTCGACCTGGGCCTGGGCAACTTCGCCAGCAACAGTTTCGACGTGGTGGTCATGACCCAGTCGCTGCAGGCGCTGCACTACCCGGACAGGGTGATGGCCGAGATGCTGCGCGTCGGCAAGACCTGCATCATCACCTTCCCCAACTTCGGCCACTGGCGCTGCCGCTGGTACCTGACGACAAAAGGTCGCATGCCGGTGTCGGACTTCCTGCCCTACACCTGGTACAACACCCCGAACATCCACTTCTGCACCTTCGAGGACTTCGAGCGCCTGTGCCACGCCCAGGGTGCCCGTGTGGAAGAACGCCTGGCGGTGGACCGTGACCATCGCCACGGCATCGCCAGCCGCATCTGGCCCAACCTGCTGGGCGAGATCGGCATCTACCGCATCAGCGGCGCGGACCTGTCCGCCCACCGCGTCGCGGTCTGAACGAGGAGAGCACCATGCGCCGCATCATCCCCTTCCTGATCGCCCTGTGCATGGCTTTGCCGGCCGCCGCCGAGCGCAAGCAGAGCTTCGGCGATCTCGACGTGCACTACAGCGTCTTCAATTCCAGCTTCATCCAGCCGACTATCGCCAGCGCCGCCGGCCTGGTACGCAGCAAGACCCAGGGCGTGATCAACGTCGCCGTGCTCAAGGCCGGCAAGCCCAGCATGGCGGTGGTGGGCGGTGAGGTGAAAGATTTGTTGGGCAAGAGCACCGCGCTGACCTTCCGCCAGGTCACCGAAGGCGAGGCCATCTATTACCTGGCGCAGTTCCCGTTCAAGACCCGCGAAGTGCTCAGCTTCACGCTCAACGTGCGCCAGGGCGACGACGCACACCGCATCACCTTCAACCAGGAAATGTTCCCGGATGACTAATTTCAAAGAGTTGGTCCTGGCCAGCCATAACGCCGGCAAGCTCAAGGAGCTGCAGGCCATGCTCGGCGACGCCGTGCGCGTGCGCTCCATCGGCGAGTTCAGCCAGGTCGAGCCGGAAGAAACCGGCCTGTCGTTCGTCGAGAATGCCATCCTCAAGGCGCGCAACGCCGCGCGCATCTCCGGCTTACCGGCGCTGGCCGACGACTCCGGCCTGGCGGTGGACTTCCTCGGTGGTGCCCCCGGCATCTACTCGGCGCGCTATGCCGATGGCCAGGGCGATGCGGCGAACAACGCCAAGCTGCTCGCGGCCCTGAAAGACGTGCCGGATGCTGAGCGTGGCGCCCAGTTCGTCTGCGCCCTGGCGCTGGTGCGGCACGCCGACGATCCGCTGCCGATCCTCTGCGAAGGCTTGTGGCACGGCAGCATCCTGCACGAAGCCCGTGGCGAACACGGCTTCGGCTACGATCCGCTGTTCTGGGTGCCGGAAGGTGAGTGCTCCAGCGCCGAGATGCCGCCCGAGCAGAAGAACCGCCTCAGCCACCGCGCCCGCGCCATGGCCCTGCTCAAGCAGCGCCTGGGGCTGGCATGAGCGATACCGCTGGCGGGAAGTTCCTGCTCCCGCCCCTGGCGCTCTACATCCACATCCCGTGGTGCGTGCGCAAATGCCCTTACTGCGACTTCAACTCCCACGCCGCCGGGCCGACGCTGCCTGAAGAGGAATACGTCGACGCCCTGCTCGCCGACCTCGATGTCGACCTGCGCCACGTGCATGGCCGGCCGCTGACGTCGATCTTCTTCGGCGGCGGCACGCCGAGTCTATTCTCAGACCGCGCCCTGGGCCGCCTGCTGGCAGGCGTCGAACGCCGCGTGGCCTTCGCGCCGGATATCGAGATCACCCTGGAAGCGAACCCCGGCACCTTCGAACAGGCCAAGTTCAAGGGCTACCGGGCGCTGGGCATCAATCGCCTATCCATCGGCGTGCAGAGCTTCCAGGAGGCCAAGCTCAAGGCGCTGGGGCGCATCCACGATGGCAACGAGGCCGTGCGGGCTGCCGACATGGCCCGCGCCGCCGGTTTCGACAACTTCAACCTCGACCTGATGCACGGCCTGCCCGAGCAGAGCATCGAGGATGCCCTCTTCGACCTGCGCACGGCCATCGCTCAGGCACCCACGCACTTGTCCTGGTACCAGCTGACCATGGAGCCGAACACGGTGTTCTGGAGCCAGCCGCCGGTGCTGCCGGAAGACGATCTGCTGTGGGATATCCAGGAAGCCGGCCAGGCCCTGCTCGCCGCAGAGGGTTACGCACAGTACGAGGTGTCGGCCTACGCTCAGCCAGGCAAGCAGGCGCGGCACAACCTCAACTACTGGACCTTCGGCGACTTTCTCGGCATCGGCGCCGGCGCCCACGCCAAGCTGAGCACGCCGGACGGACGCATCCTGCGCACCTGGAAAACCCGCCTGCCCAAGGACTATCTGGACCGCAGCAAAGCCTTCCAGGCCGGCGAGCGTATCCTCGAAGCCGACGAGCTGCCCTTCGAGTTCCTGATGAACGTGCTGCGCCTAACCGATGGCGCGCCCGCCGAACTGTTCAGCCAACGCACCGGCCTGCCGCTGCAGCAACTCGAACAGGCCCGTCGCGAAGCCGAACGCCAGGGGCTGCTGCAGGCCGACGATACGCGTCTGGTAGCCACTGCCAAGGGACAATTGTTCCTCAACGACCTGTTGCAGCTGTTCCTGGCCTAGGTCACCCACAGCGCAAGCACAATCCGTTAGGCTTAGGCGCTTCGCTCGCGCATCCCGAGATGCCCTGCGCTGACCGTTACGCTTTCCAAGGAGCCCCAATGGATCTGCTACTGGATCTGATCGTCACCCTGTCGCGCTGGAGCCGCAGCCACCTCAGCGATATTTCCCTGGCTATCATGGCGACCTTGCTGGTGCTGTTCGGCCCGGCCATCAACGCCTGGGTCCAGCGCACCATCGGCAACCTAAACTTCGTGCTGCGCACCCTGCTGTTCGTGGTGTTCTGCGCGGTCGGCTACGGCCTGGCGATCGTCTTCCTCACGCCCTGGCTGGCCAAGGGCCTGGCGCACTTCAACAACTTCACCCTGGCACCGGTGCTGATCCTGATCTTCGTGGTGATCGGCATCATGGCCGACCGCAATTAGACGCTGGGCCGCCTCATCGCGGGCTGAAACGAAAACGCCGCGCTCCTTACCGGAGTCGCGGAGTTTTCTTTACACTCGATCTTCTTGCAGGAGCGGCTGAGCGGCATTCCGCTTCAGCTGCGATTGCTCTCGACAGTTTCGCGGCTGAAGCGGCTCCTACGGCGAGTAGCGCAGCCGACTTACAAGACGAACTTGGAAACCTCGTCGCCGATCTGCCGGCCGAGCGCCTGCAGATTGGAGGCTGCCGCCGAGGCAGCGTGGCTGCTCTGCGACATCTGATCGCCCATGCTGCGGATGTTCTCGGTGTTGCGGTTGACCTCGACGGTCACACTGGCCTGCTCCTCGGCCGCCGAAGCGATTTGCGCGGCCATGTCGTTGATCTGCCCGACCGCCTCGGTGATGCGTTGCAGCAGATCGCTGGCCGCCTGGGCATCGGTGACGCTCTGCGAGGCCTTGGTGCCGGCGTTGTCCATCACGCCAACCGCCTGACGGGTGGCATCCTGCAGCACCTGAATCATCGCCTCGATCTCGCGGGTCGACTCGTGGGTGCGCTTGGACAGCACCCGCACCTCGTCGGCCACCACCGAGAAGCCGCGGCCGTGCTCGCCGGCACGCGCCGCCTCGATGGCCGCGTTGAGCGCGAGCAGGTTGGTCTGGTCGGCAATGCTGGCGATGGTGGAGAGAATCGAGCTGATCTCGTTGGAGTGACGGTGCAGCTCGTCGATGATGCGCCCGGCGCCTTCGACCTCTTCGGCCAGCAGCGAGATGGACTCCTGGCTGCGCTCCACCTGGCGGCGCCCTTCCACGCTGAGACTGACCGAGTCCACGGCCTGGCCGGAGGCGGTTTCGGCGTTGCGCGAGATTTCCTGGGTGGCGGAGGCCATTTGCGTCACCGCAGTGGCCACCAGATGCAGCTCGGACTGGTGCTGCTGCACGCGCTGGTTCTGTGCATCGGCATCCTGCGCCACCTGCCCGGACTCGCTGCTCAGCGCCACGGCGACATCGCGCAGGCGCGAGATGATGCCGTGCAACTGGTCGATGAAGCGGTTGAAGCTGCTCGACAACTGGCCGATCTCGTCGTTGGAGTTGACCGGCAGTCGCTGGGTCAGGTCGCCGTTACCGGCAGCGATAGCGTTGAGGTTGCGGCGAATCTGCTCCAGGTCGCGGAACAGCACGCGGCCGAGCAACGCCAGCACCAGAATGGCAACGACCAGCATGCCGGTGCCGATGGCCAGTTGCACGAACAGCTGGTGACGCACCGGAGCGAGCACCTTGGCCTTGTCCATGACCATCACGAAAGTCCAGCGCGTGTTGGGAATCTCGACCGCGAACAGCAGGCTCTCGGTACCGGCCACATCGGCCTCGGCCAGGCGGCGCTGTTGCACCAGCGCCTTGAGCTGTTCGCCGCCCAGCGTTGGCGAGAAATCGGAGGCCGACTTGGTGCGCCAGTCCTTGTCCGGATGCGCGATCATCTGCCCGCTCTGGTCGATCAGCAGTGCGTAGCCGTCGCCGGGAATGCTCAATTTGCCGATGGTCTCGGTCAGCGTGTCGAGCGTCAGGTTGGCGCCGACCACACCGATCAACGAACCGTCGCGGCGCGCCGGGTAGGCGATGGTCACCACGTAGGCGCCATCGGTGAGCGAGACGTAAGGATCGCTGATGAATACGTCGTTGTTCTTCTCGGCGCCCTGGTACCAACCGCGCTGACGCGGATCGTAGTTCTTCAGGATCACGCTCGGGTCGTTCTGCAGCATCCGGCCATCGTTGGTGCCGATGTAGGTGATGTTGAAGGCGAAGGTCGCCCAGGTCTGCTGCAGCAGGATGTGCGGAGCGATCTGCGGCTGCTGCACCAGGCTGGTCGAGGTGGTTTTCACGGCGTTGATGCGGTCGTGCATCCAGTTGCCGAGGTTGACCGAAACCGACTGGGCGAAGCCGTCGATGTCCCGCTGCAGGGTGTCGTTGACCGTCCTGTCGAGAGAGGAAACGCTCTGCCAGATCAGCGTGATGCTGACCAGCGATAACAGCGCCGCCGCCGTCAGGGTGATCTTCAGGCGCAGCGGCAAATCCTTGATGTTCATGCGAAGGACTCCATCGATGGCGGGCTGGGCTGGCCAACCGCCGTTGAAAGCCAGATCCGTGCGCAGCGATGGCGCAAAAGAGCAGAAGCCCGTGGACGGGTTTTCCGCGCAGGGCGTTATCACCGGAATCTGGAAACAGTTTGGGGTGCCCGAGAACCTGGGTAGTGCTAACGGGCATACGCGGGTAATAAGCGACCACGCGCCGGAAAAATTGAAACCGAAGATGCGCAGAAACGCTGAAAGTATCGATTTAGAGCGGTTTCTTAGATCCGAGCGTGACTATACGTGGCGTTTCCGCTCAATGCACCAGGCAGGTCGTCACATGCGCAGGCGCGACAACTTCGAGCTGGGCGTCCATCGCGCCAACGGCCGGACGGACCATGCCGCTGCATGTAGTCGTCATCCAGGACGAAAGGCTTCGCGGACGAGTCCGCTCCCACAAGAACAATTGTGCCGGCGCTGCGCGCGCCGACTTCTGTGGGAGCGGACTTGTCCGCGATAACGCTGTAGTGCGCGAGCGGCAGCCGCAGCTGGCGATGCGCTGGTCGCGCGGATAATGCCGGCTCAGTTGCCTTCGCGGCGCAACGCCTGCGGGGTGAAGTCGCGCGGGCTCAGCCGGGCGTTGAAGTCGTACATCTTCTCGTTGTTATCCAGGCCGTCGGCGAAGTAACGGCCGCCCTTGAGGTCATAGATGGTCTCCAGGGTCGAGCCGAACATCGGCGCATCGTAGTAGCTGATCGGATGCGCTTCCTGCAGGCCGACCAGGTTGCCGCTGCGGTCATACAGATCGACGGCGAGGATCTGCCAGCTGTCTTCGTCCAGATAAAAGCGGCGTTTGCCGTACGGGTGGCTGAAGCCGGTGCGCAGGTCCGCCTCGACCACCCAGACGCGGTGCAGCTCGTAGCGCAGCAGTTCAGGGTTGATGTGCTTGGCCTGGAGGATATCGGCGTAGGGAATGCCCTGCTGGTGAACCGCGTAGCTGTTGTAGGGCACCAGCATCTCGCGCTTGCCCAACAGCTGCCATTCATAGCGGTCCGGGGCGCCGTTGTAGGCGTCCACCTGGTCGGCGGTGGCCATGCCGTTGGTATCGGGCTGCAGGGTGTCATAGGCGAGCATGGGCAGGCGACGCACACGGCGCTCGCCGCGGTTGAAGCGCCAGGCCTTGCGAATGGCCAGCACCTGATCGAGCGTTTCCTGCACCACCAACGCCGAGCCAGCCAGTTTGGCCGGCGCCACGACCTTGTACTTGTAGAAGAACAGGGTGTTGTCCAGATCCTGCGGCGCAACGCCTTCGCGGCCGTAGAGGAAATAGATGTCGCGCTCGAGCTTGAGCAGGTTGTAGCTGCCATTGGCGAGCACCGCCGCCTGATTGGTGGCCATGCTGATCTGGTCGCCACGGTAGCGCATGATGTGGTTCCAGATGGCTTCCTGGCCGTTCTGCGGCATGGGGAACGGCACGCCGGCCGCCGCGCCCTGCACGCCATTGCCGCCAGAGATCAGCTCGGCATTCAGCGCGTTGAAACGGGTGGCGTCGTAGATACGCTGCGGAGCCGCCGCGCTGCGGCGAGTCGGGAAGACCCGCAGGTAGAAGCTGGGGTTCTCCTGCAGCAGGGCCTTGAGGCCGACCGGCAATTGCTGCTCGTACTGCGCCAGGTTCTGGCTGTCGACGCGATACAGCAGTTTATCGTCGGCATAAGGGTCCGGGTGATGCATACCGGGCTGGTAACCGGCTGGCGGCGTCGCCAAGCCTCCCGTCCAGGCCGGAATGGTGCCGGCAGCATTGCCCGCACGCTCACCGCCCAACGGGGTCAGATCCTGCTCCAGGCGCGCGGCCTGGCTGGCATCGACCTTGGCCTGAGCCTGAAAGGCCAGGGCGGTCAGCAGAAGAATGGAAACCGATCTCAACACAATGCTCTCCTTGCGGCGTCATGGCAGCGACGTCGCCAATATCTACACGCCTTGCAGACGCGTTTATCGTTGTTGTGTGATGAGAGCCTGCCTCACGAGCTCAGAGCGCCCACGCGCAGCGGATCATGAACAGGTTCTGAGGTGAGGTGCCGTCCTGGCCGCCGGGTTATCCCGATCTGATCGTGCATCCTGCCGGTTCTAAGCGTGGGGCGATCCTGGTCGACCAGGGTCGCCCGGTCATCATTCCTGGCGCTGGAACTTGAGGTCCCATACACCATGGCCAAGACGCTCGCCGCGGCGTTCGAACTTGGTCACCGGGCGCTCCTCTGGACGCGGCACATAGGTGCCATCGGCAGCAAGGTTGCGATAGCCCGGCGCGACGTTCATCACCTCGAGCATGTGCTCGGCGTAGTTTTCCCAGTCGGTGGCCATATGCAGCACGCCGCCGATCTTCAGCTTGCTGCGCACCAGCTCGGCGAAGGCCGGCTGCACGATGCGGCGTTTGTGGTGGCGCGACTTGTGCCAGGGATCAGGGAAGAACAGCAGCACGCGATCCAGGCTGGCATCGGCAACGCAGTCACGCAGCACTTCCAGCGCATCGCAGCTGTACACGCGGATATTGCTCAGGTTCTGCGTCATCGCGCCATTGAGCAGGGCACCGACGCCCGGCTTGTGCACCTCGACGCCAATGAAGTCCTGCTCGGGCGCGGCAGCGGCCATCTCCAGGGTGGAGTGGCCCATGCCGAAACCGATTTCGAAGGTGCGCGGCGCGCTGCGCCCGAACACCTGATCGAAATCGCGCGGGCCATCTTCGAGTTCAAGGCCGAACAGCGGCCAGCCCTTGTCGATGCCGCGCTGCTGACCTTCGGTCATGCGCCCGGCACGCATCACGAAGCTCTTGATGGTACGGCGCTGGCGACCGTCTTCGGTCAGTTCGGGCTGTTGGCTATCGGTCATGCTGTGCTCTTGTAGGGTGTTTTACGACTTGGCGGGCCGGCGAGCCGGTCCGCAGCCAATCGTCATCCTTAATTGATCAGGCCAGTCAGCGGCGACGACGCGCTGGCATAGAGTTTCTTCGGCATGCGCCCGGCCAGGTAGGCCAGGCGCCCGGCCTCGACGGCGTGCTGCATAGCGCGGGCCATGAGCACCGGGTCCTGCGCTTCGGCGATGGCGCTGTTCATCAGCACCGCTTCGCAGCCCAGCTCCATGGCGATGGTGGCGTCGGAGGCCGTGCCCACGCCAGCGTCGACCAGCACGGGCACCTTCGACTCCTCAAGGATGATGCGCAGGTTGTACGGGTTGCAGATGCCCAGACCCGAGCCGATCAGACCGGCCAGCGGCATCACCGCGATACAGCCGATTTCGGCCAGTTGGCGGGCGATGATGGGGTCGTCGCTGGTGTACACCATGACGTCGAAACCATCCTTGACCAGCACTTCGGCGGCCTTGATGGTCTCGATGACGTTGGGGAACAGGGTCTTCTGGTCGGCCAGCACTTCCAGCTTGACCAGGTTGTGGCCGTCGAGCAGCTCACGCGCCAGACGACAGGTACGCACGGCCTCGACGGCGTCGTAGCAGCCGGCGGTATTGGGCAGGATGGTGTACTTGTCCGGGCTAATCACGTCGAGCAGGTTCGGCTCGCCCGGATTCTGGCCGATATTGGTACGGCGCACCGCCACAGTAACGATCTCGGCGCCGGAAGCCGCGATGGCGTCACGGGTCTCGTCCATATCCTTGTACTTGCCGGTACCGACCAGCAGGCGCGACTGGAACGTACGACCGGCCAGGGTGAAGGGCTTGTCGCTGCGAACTTGGCTCATGGAATACTCCTCGTGAAGTCAACCGCCGCCGATGGCGTGCACCACTTCCACCTGATCGCCCTCGGCGAGCTGGGTGCTGTCGTGCTGGCTGCGTGGAACGATGTCCAGATTGAGCTCGACCGCCACACGGCGCCCGGTCAGGTCGAGGCGAACCAACAGGTCGGCGACGCTCTGGTTATCCGGCAGTTCGAAGGGTTCACCATTCAACTGGATACGCATGACGACTCGGTCACAACTAGGAAGAGGGCCGGCATTCTAGCCCGATAGGCTGTCGCGACCAAGGCTAAAAGACGCCATTGGTCCTCATTTCTGACGCCAGGGTCAGGTCATTTTCCACGCCGCCAGCCCCAGGCACAGCCAGCCGATGAGGAAGGCGACGCCCCCGAACGGGGTAATGATGCCAAGCTTGCCGATGCCGCTGAGGGTCAGCAGATAGAGGCTGCCGGAGAACAGCAGGATACCCACGGCGAAGGCGCCGCCAGCCAGGTTCACCAAGCGCCCGGGCATGTACAACGCCAGCAGACCGACGCCGAACAGGGTCAGCGCGTGGATCAGCTGATAGTGCGTGCCGGTCTGAAACACCGCCAGATACTCGGGCGTCAGCCTGTGCTTCAGACCATGAGCGGCAAAGGCGCCCAGAGCGACGCCGGTGAAGCCGGCGAAAGCGGATAACAGCAGCCAGAGACGGGCCATGGAACCTCCAGAAGGGATCGACCTGACGCAGTTTAATCACTCAGGCCGCCGGCAAGGGGGTCGTTATTGTCACACCTGATCATCAGACGGAGATTTCTTCAGCTTTTGGTTGCCTGCCATCCCTGGCCGCAACCCCTCGGGCCGTCGGCAGAGCCTACGTCAAAAATCGCTCCCGGCGATTTTTTGCTGCCTGCCATCCCTGGCCGCAACCCTTCGGGCCGTCGGCAGAGCCGACGTCAAAAATCGCTCCCGGCGATTTTTTGTTTTAATAGCGCCACGCCCAATCATTGCGAGACCCCATGCTCCGAGCCCTGACCCGCCGCCTGCTGAAACTGCTGCTCTGGCTGATGCTGGCCAGCGCCCTGCTGGTGCTCGTGCTGCGCTGGGTACCGCCACCCGGCACGGCGCTGATGATCGAACGCAAGATCGAATCCTGGGGCAGCTCACAGTCCATTGAGCTGAAGCGCCAATGGCGCCCCTGGAACGAACTGCCGGACCACCTGAAGATGGCGGTGATCGCCGCCGAAGACCAGAAGTTCGCCGAGCACTGGGGCTTCGACGTCGGCGCGATTCAGGCAGCGCTGGCGCACAACCAGAGTGGCGGCTCGCTGCGTGGCGCCAGTACTCTGAGCCAGCAGGTGGCGAAGAATCTGTTTCTCTGGTCCGGGCGCAGTTGGCTGCGCAAAGGGCTGGAAGCCTGGTTCACCGCGCTGATCGAGCTGTTCTGGTCAAAGGAGCGCATCCTCGAGGTCTACCTCAACAGCGTCGAATGGGGCGATGGCATCTTCGGCGCCGAAGCCGCCGCGCAGCATCATTTCGGCGTCGGCGCCCCTTACCTCAATCGCCAGCAGGCCAGCCAGCTGGCTGCCGTGCTGCCCAACCCGCTGCGCTGGAGCGCAGGTCGCCCGAATGGCTACGTGATCCGGCGCGCGGTGTGGATTCGCCAGCAGATGAACCAGCTCGGCGGCAGCCACTACCTCAACCAGCTCAAGCCGCAGCGCCCCGATTGGTGGCCACGCTGGCTGTAAGCTAGCGAGTAGCGCGAAACGCCTTGCGCGGCACCGCATGCAGCAGTTCGACGTCATCGCCGCGCAGATGCACGGTCAAACCCCATTGTGGATAGACCCACGCCTGGCCGTCGGCCAACTCCAGGGTCAGACGCGGCTGCCCGAGGCTGGCGGCCAGGCGTTCGCTGGCCAGCGCTTGCGGGGCACTCAGATTGAGGCTGGCGATGGAAAAAGTGGCCATCTGCTCGGTCAGCGACTCATCCAGCGCTAACCCCGCATCGCCTGCCTTCAGGCCTTGCGCCGCCATCAGGCTGTCGCGCTGGCCTTGGCTCAAGGCCAGTTCAGCCTGCAGCGACCACTCGCCCTCCTCCCCTTCGAGCGTCGTTCGATAGGTCAGCCGTGCGCCGTCCAGGCGCGGCTCCAGCCACAGATCGCCCGGGGCCAGCGCCTGCACATCACGCAGCGTCAGCCCATCTTCGGCCAGCGGCTGCAACAGCGCATTGCGCCACTGCTGCAGATTGGCCACCGGCTGAACCTCGCTGCTGCGCATCAGCCAGGCGCCCCAGGCGAAGAACAGCACGGCAACGATCGCGAATATCAGCCAGTGCTGCGCTTTCAGCGGGGCTTTGTTCAAGGCGGTTGCTCCAGATAGCAAAAAAAAAGCCGCACCAGGGTGCGGCTTTTCGGGTTACGGCAGACTCAGGCGGCGATACAGCCCTTGAGCTTGTTCATCGCGTTCTTCTCGAGCTGACGAATACGCTCAGCCGACACGTTGTACTTGGCGGCCAGGTCGTGCAGCGTCGCCTTCTCTTCGGCCAGCCAGCGCTGGTGGAGAATGTCGCGGCTGCGCTCGTCCAGGCTTTCCAGCGCTTCGTGCAGGTTGCTGCTGGAGCTGTCGCTCCAGTCGGCATCCTCGAGCTGGCGAGCCGGGTCGTAGCGGTGATCTTCCAGGTAATGCGCGGGCGACTGGAAGGCGCTGTCGTCGTCGGCATCGGCTGCCGGGTCGAAGGCCATGTCCTGGCCGGTCAGGCGGCTTTCCATTTCGCGCACTTCGTGCGGCTCGACGCCCAGGCTTTCGGCTACGGCGGTGACTTCGTCGTTGTTCAGCCAGGCCAGACGCTTCTTCTGGCTGCGCAGGTTGAAGAACAGTTTGCGCTGCGCCTTGGTGGTGGCCACTTTGACGATGCGCCAGTTCTTCAGGATGAACTCGTGGATTTCCGCACGAATCCAGTGCACGGCGAAGGACACCAGACGCACACCCATCTCCGGGTTGAAGCGCTTGACCGCCTTCATCAGGCCGACGTTGCCTTCCTGAATCAGGTCAGCCTGGGCCAGGCCATAGCCGGAATAGCTGCGCGCGATATGCACGACGAAACGCAGGTGAGCCAGCACCATCTGGCGGGCGGCATCGAGATCCTGCTGATAGTAGAGATTTTCGGCCAGTTCACGCTCCTGCTCGGGCGTCAGCAGCGGAATGCTGTTAACCGCATGCACGTACGCTTCCAGGTTGGCGCCTGGAACAAGGGCATGAACAGGTTGCAAGGAAGTGGACATTCGAATCCTCCGATTCACGAAACTCGTGCAGTGTAGCACTGCGCTATCTGATAAAGAGCCTGTGGATAAGTTCCCTATCAGATAGTCAATATCAACCAAAACAATGACTTGTCAGCTTGCGTTCAGCCTCGCCGAACAGCGCCCTAGCGGGGAGCAAGTTCGTTCAGGTGACGCGCCACCGCCAGCCAGGCGCCAATATAGCCCAACAGCACGGCGCCGAGCAGCAGCGAAAAACCGTCGGCCGAAGGTACGCCACCCAGAGCGAAATCGCTACCGTAGAGGCCGGCCAAACGTACTACGGCATCGTTCAGCCAATCCAGCCCGAAGGCCAGCAGCAACCAGGCGAAGATACCGGCGCCGAAACCGTACAACGCGCCCATATAAAGGAAAGGACGTCGCACGTAGCCATCGGTTCCACCTACCAGCTTGATTACCTCGATCTCGGCGCGGCGATTCTCGATGTGCAGGCGGATGGTATTGCCGATCACCAGCAGCAGCGCCAGGATCAGCAGCAGACTGAGACCGAAGACGAAGCGATCGCCCAGTTTGAGGATGGCCGTCAGACGCTCGACCCAGACCAGATCGAGCTGCGCCTGCTCCACCTTGGGCAGCTCCGCCAGGCGCTGGCGCAGGGCTTCGAGCTTGGCCTTGTCGACTTCCTTGGGCGTGACCAGAACCACGCCAGGCAGCGGGTTCTCCGGCAGCTCCTTGAGCGCTTGGCCCAGGCCGGACAGTTGCTGGAATTCTTCCAGCGCCTGCTCGCGGCTGATCCACTCGGCATCGGCCACGTCATCCATCGCCGCGATCTGCTCGCGCAGCGCCTGGCCGTCACGCTCGCCCGCGGACATGTCGAGGAACAGGGAAATCTGCGCGGCACGCTGCCAGGAGCCACCGAGCTTCTCGACGTTGTCCAGCAGCAGCGACAGGCCCATGGGCAGGCTCAGCGCCACGGCCATCACCCAGCAGGTGAAGAAGCTGCCGATGGGCTGTCGCGCCAGGCGGCGCAGGCTGTCCACCAGGCTGGCGCGGTGACTTTCCAGCCAGGCATGGAACAGCGTGCGGAAATCCGGCTCGTCGGCCGGGCCGTCCACTACCTTGTTGCGCGGCGCCGCGCCGACACGCTCGGCCGGTTGCGGCGTGGGCATCTTCGATGCGCTCATCAGGCAGCCTCCCCGTCACCGATCAGACGACCGCGTTGCAGGGTCAGCATGCGCTGGCGCATGCGCGCAATCAGCGCCAGGTCGTGGCTGGCGATCAGCACCGTGGTGCCCAGCTGGTTGATGTCCTCGAACACGCCCATGATCTCGGCGGCCAGGCGCGGGTCGAGGTTGCCGGTGGGCTCGTCCGCCAGCAGCAGAGCCGGGCGGTGGACAATGGCACGGGCGATGCCGACGCGCTGCTGTTGACCGGTGGACAGATCCCCCGGCGCTTGCGCAGCCTTGTCGCTGAGGCTGACGCGCTCCAGCGCAGCGCCGACGCGCTTGGCGATCTCCGGCTTGGACAGGCCGAGAATCTGTAGCGGCAAAGCGACGTTGTCGTAGACCGTGCGATCGAACAGCAGTTGATGATTCTGGAACACCACGCCGATCTGCCGGCGCAGGAAGGGAATCTGCGCGTTGGTGATGGTCGACAGGTCCTGCCCGGCGAGCAGCAATTTGCCGCTGGTGGGCCGCTCCATCGCCAGCAGCAGGCGCAGCAGTGTGCTCTTGCCGGCACCGGAGTGGCCGGTGACGAAGAGAAATTCGCCGGGGCGAACGCGGAAAGTCAGCTCGTGCAGCCCGACATGGCCATTGGGGTAACGCTTGGCGACCTGCTCGAATCGGATCATCCGCGCTCACGCTCCTCGAACAGTGCCTGGACGAAAGCCTGCGCCTCGAACGGACGCAAATCATCGATACCTTCACCCACGCCGATGTAGCGAATCGGCAGGCCGAACTGTTTGGCCAGGGCGAAGATGACGCCGCCCTTGGCGGTGCCGTCCAGTTTGGTCAGCGCCAGGCCGGTGAGGTTCACCGTCTGGTTGAACTGCTTGGCCTGGCTGATGGCGTTCTGCCCGGTGCCGGCGTCGAGCACCAGCAGCACCTCGTGCGGCGCCGTCTCGTCCAGCTTGCCAATCACCCGACGGACCTTCTTCAGCTCTTCCATCAGGTTGTCCTTGGTGTGCAGGCGCCCGGCTGTGTCGGCGATCAGCACATCGATGCCACGGGACTTGGCGGCCTGCACCGCATCGAAGATCACCGAGGCCGAGTCGGCGCCGGTGTGCTGGGCGATGACCGCAATATTGTTGCGCTCGCCCCAGACCTGCAGCTGCTCCACGGCAGCGGCACGGAAGGTATCGCCGGCGGCGAGCATGACCTTCTTGCCGTCTTGCTGCAGCTTCTTGGCCAGCTTGCCGATGGTGGTGGTCTTACCCACGCCGTTGACGCCGACGACGAGGATCACGTACGGCTGCTTGGCCGTATCGATCACCAGCGGCTGCTCGACCGGCTTGAGCAGGGTCACCAGCTCTTCCTGCAGGGCCTTGTACAGCGCGCCGCTGTCGGCCAGTTCCTTACGCGCCACGCGCTTGGTCAGGTTGCCGATGATGGCGGTGGTCGCCTCGACGCCGACGTCGGCGGTCAGCAGTCGGGTTTCCAGATCGTCGAGCAGGTCATCATCGATGGCCTTCTTGCCGAGGAACAGGCTGGCCATGCCTTCGCCGAGGCTGGCGCTGGTCTTGGACAGGCCCTGCTTGAGGCGGGCGAAGAAGCCGGGCTTTTCCTGGGTGGCCGGCGCGGCGACGGGCGCCGGCGCAGCCTCCACCGGGGCAACCTCGGCGATGGGTTCGACCGCGGCTGGCGTCGGCTCGACGACCACGGGTTCAGCTACGGGGGCTTCGGCAATGGGCGGCTCAGGCGGCGGCGCTGGAGCCGGCGTGATATCAGCCACTGGCGGCTCGGCTGCGGGCTCTGCTGCCGGCAAGGCTTCGGGCGCAGGCTCAGGCGGCGACGGCTCGACAGGTGCCTGCGCAGGCGCCGCTGGCTCGACGGGCGCGGGCTGAGGCGGCTCGGCAGGTGTTTCCGCCGGCTTCTTGCGCCACCAGCTGAACAGGGATTTCTTCTCTTCGGTCACAGGCGGGGTCTGCGCGCCAGCCTCGGCCGGCGACTTCTTGTCGTCATTGGAACCAAACATGGGTCGCTTGCATCTCAGGGGAGCGACGCTAACAGGCTGTAAAGCCTTGTCGCGCCGCCCCGGAAAGTCGGGTAGGGACAGGCCATTGCTGGCCCGTCCCCCCCTAAGAACCGTACGTGCGGCTTTCACCGCATACGGCTCAAGCCTACGTGAAACCAAGTAGCTTGGCCGGCAACGCACGGAGTGTTGCGTCGGATTCTACAGCTATAAACCGCTAAACCGTAGAGGTGTATCTTTTTGCTGGCTATGAAGCCGTGCGTGGCAGTTTGGATGAAGCAGTACGCGGTTTTGCAGATTGTCCGAACCGCCGTCCACACGTCTTATGACGTGATGGTCATGCCAGCCAGTTTCCTTGCTCACCGCTTGCCCGCACGAGGCGCAAACACCCCGCTGTCTGCGGAAGAGGCTGAGGATTTGTCCTCGATAACGCAGCTTGTGCTGCATCCGCTGGACTCTCAGCGCCTCCCACTTCAGTTCGTGTTCCACATCATAAGGGGTGTAATCCCCCGGCAGACGCTTATGGCGCACGATTGCGGTTTTCGCCAGTTGATACAACTGGCGGTGCTGCCTTTCTCCTTTGCCATTTTTGTAGGGATACGCAAACACCCATTTCTGCCCGTTTATGGATCGGAAGTATTTATTCCTGATCCAGTCAGCTGACTTCCTCGGATGCCTACGTTTCACCCACCTCCAGATTCGCCAGAAGATCAGGTGATCCAGCTTGCTGAAGGTTTGTTTCGCCACGACCGGGGAGTGGTATTGTGCCCACCCCTTCAGTACCGGGTTCAGTTGGCCGATCAACGCTTCCTGCGTCAGTGCCCCACTACTTTTGATGATCTCGCGCACCTTCCGATACAACGCCGAGGCGTTCTTCTTCGAGGG
>NZ_DJSX01000083.1:0-56711 GCF_002439135.1 Pseudomonas sp. UBA6323
ACACGGCGCAGAAGATCAGCAGGCTGCCATGGTTCTGGCCGGTGAAGCGATCAACCCCCAGCAACTTAAGGGTGATGCTGGCGATAACCAGCACTGCCAGGTTGGTGGCCAGGAACAACATAATGCGCATCATGTGTGAACGGACTCCTCACGGGGAAAGACTTTTACTAATGCCGGCTTATATAAGGGCGCCCCCCAGGGGCTTTCAACTGGCGACTATTTCAAACTATGTCGCCTGTGCCGGCGGGCTGGGCGCCAAACAATAGACGGGTAAGCCGAGCGGTGCGTTCCCCGTGCTGCTGAGCGAGCGCCTCGCGCAATTGGAAGGCCAGTGTGGCATGCACGCGGCGCACGCTCGCCGGCAGCGCTTCCCCGTCACCGAGGGCGTGAGGAATGGCGCGCGACAGGCGCAGAAAGCCTTTCTCGCTGAGCACCGCCTGATCGAGAGCGTCGTAGGCGATGGTCGATTCGAAGCGCAGATAACCTTCCTCGGCCAGCCACAGCAACGCGCCCAGGCAGGCCTGGTGACGCTTGCTGGGCAGGCCGAATTCATCCGGCTCCTCACGGCCGATCAGGTCTTCCACGTACAGCGCCATCTTGCGCGGGAAGGCCTGATAGAGCATCAGCAGGCCGCTGGCGGCGTCCTTGTAGAAGTCGTCGATCTGCAGGTCCATGATTACAGGGCTCGTGCCAGCAGCGAGGTGGGCAGGCAGGATAACAAACGCCCGATCAACGCCCACGGCCAACCGGGTACGTAGGCGCTGCGGCTGCGTTTCTCGATGTGTCGGGCGATCAATCGGGCGCCTTGCTCGACACCGATCAGGAAGGGGCGCGGTCCCCCATTCTGGTTGATCGGCGTATCGATATAGCCTGGCAGGATGGTGGTGGTGGCGATGGCGCTGCGATACAGCTCCAGTTCCAGCGACTGCATATGGCTGATCAGCCCGGCCTTGCTCGCCGAGTAGCCGGCGGAGGCGGGGAGGCCGCGCTTGCCGGCGACTGAGGCAATGGCCACCAGATGGCCGTGGCCCTGTTGAAGAAACAGGGCGGCGGCAGCATCGAGGCAAGCGATCGCGCCGATCAGGTTGGTTTCCAGGGTTTGCCGGTAGCGTTCGAAATGGCCACTGCCGGCCTTGCCGGCGAGACCTATGCCTGCGTTGGCGATCAGCCCGTCCAGCCCGCCAAGGCCTTCGCGGGCCAGGGCCACGATCTGATGGCAGGCGGCATAGTCGGTGACGTCCAGCGGTAGCACGACGATGGTGCGGCCGTACGCCTGGCGCAGTTCAGCGGCCAGTCGTTGCAGGCTATCTTCCCGACGAGCCGCGAGCGCCAGATCGTAGCCCAGACTCGCGAGCTGGCGAGCCAAGGCCTCGCCGATACCGGAGCTGGCACCGGTAAGCAGGTAGCGTCTACCCTGGGCCATGCTGCAGTCCTTACTGACGGTAGGTCTTGAGGAAATTGCCGATACGGCCGATGGCCTGCTCCAGGTCGTCGACGCGGGGCAGGGTGACCACGCGGAAGTGGTCCGGCCACGGCCAGTTGAAGGCGGTGCCCTGGACGATCAGCAGCTTCTCGGAAAGCAGCAGGTCGAGGACGAACTTCTCGTCGTTATGGATCGGGCAAACCTTCGGGTCGATCTTCGGAAAAGCGTACAGCGCCCCCATGGGTTTCACGCAGCTAACGCCAGGGATGTCGTTGAGCAATTCCCAGGCGCGGTTGCGCTGCTCCAGCAGGCGGCCGTTGGGCAGCACCAGGTCGTTGATGCTCTGGTAGCCGCCGAGCGCGGTCTGGATCGCATGCTGGCTCGGCACGTTGGCGCACAGACGCATGTTGGCGAGGATATCCAGGCCTTCGATGTAGCTCTGCGCCTTGTGTTTGGGCCCGGAAATCGCCACCCAGCCGGAACGAAAGCCGGCCACGCGGTAGCTCTTGGACAGACCGTTGAAGGTCAGGCAGAGCACGTCCGGCGCCAGCGAGGCGGTGCTGATGTGCACGGCTTCGTCGTAGAGGATTTTGTCGTAGATCTCGTCGGAGAAGATCACCAGGTTGTGCTGGCGCGCAAGTTCGACGATATCCTGCAGCACTTCCTTGGAATACACCGCCCCGGTGGGGTTGTTCGGGTTGATCAGCACCAGTGCCTTGGTGTTCGGCGTGATCTTGGCGCGCATGTCGGCGATGTCGGGGAACCAGCCGGCCTGCTCGTCGCACAGGTAGTGCACCGGCTTGCCGCCGGACAGCGCCACGGCGGCAGTCCACAGCGGATAGTCGGGCGCCGGGATGAGCACCTCGTCACCGTTGTTGAGCAGCGCCTGCATGGCCATGACGATCAGTTCGGACACCCCGTTGCCGAGGTAGATGTCCTCGATGGTGACGCCTTCGACCTGCTTCTGCTGGTAGTACTGCATCACCGCCTTGCGCGCGCTGAACAGCCCCTTGGAGTCGCTGTAGCCCTGGGCGGTAGGCAGGTTGCGGATGACGTCCTGGAGAATTTCTTCCGGCGCTTCGAAACCGAACGGTGCCGGGTTGCCGATGTTCAGCTTGAGGATGCGCTGGCCTTCCTCCTCCAGACGCTTGGCGTGCTTGAGCACCGGCCCGCGAATGTCATAGCAGACGTTGGCGAGCTTGTTCGATTTGCTGACCTGCATGTAAGAAATCCCGAGCTAAGGAGAACCCACTGAAGCACGCTGCAAAATTCTCCCGGCGGGGAATCTTGGCAGCCCTTAACGTGGGTGACAGACTGGGGTCGAATCATACGTGGCGACCTGGGCGCGGCAAAGGTGCCGGGCCTGCTTTTTTCTGGCCTGCCACGCTGCGCACATTCGTGTCGCGGCCCGGAAAACTTGCAGTCGCAGTTTGCGGGGCGAGCGCCTGATGTGATGCTGACGTCGTATGCGAAGCCCCGTGTTGCCTATTACCGAGGAGGTATCCGTTCGTGGATAAAGTCGACAAGTCGTTGGACAGCTGGCGTGAGGAACTGACGGACGAGCAGTTCCATGTGTGTCGCCTGGGCGGCACGGAGCGACCGTTCACTGGCGCTTACCATGACGAAAAGACCCCAGGTATATACCACTGCGCCTGCTGCGGCGAAGCCCTGTTCGATTCGGACGCCAAGTACGATTCCGGCAGTGGTTGGCCGAGCTATTTCCAGCCGATCAACGATGAGGTGATCGCCAGCCTCGACGATTACAGCCATGGCATGCACCGCATCGAGGTCAAATGCGCCAAGTGCGATGCTCATCTGGGGCACGTGTTTCCGGATGGCCCGCGCCCGACCGGGCTGCGTTACTGCATCAATTCGCTGTCGCTGAAGTTGCTACCGCGCGATTGAATATGGCATGCCAGGCACCTTGTGTGCCTGGCGCACACCGCTCAACCCTGTAGATGCGAGCCCTGGCGGCTTTCTTCGAGGGCATTGCAGGCTTGCTGAATCATGTCTTCGGTGATTGGCACTTCGCGGCCCTGACCATCGATGATAAAACCGCCCACCAGTTGCTGCCGTTGCTGGGTGGTGGCGGGGTGGTGTTGGGCATTGTTCTGCAAGCTCATGGCCTGTCTCCTCATCAGTAGTGCGCGCCAGTCTAGATCGATCAGATGAAGGCGCGGTGACAACTGCAACGGCGGAACTCCGTCACAAAACATTTGGCGAAAGTCTTAGTGCAGGCTGCGTGCCAGCTTGCCTGAAACGAGGAATACATGGCGCGTTTTCATATTGGTCTGATCATCAACCCCGTGGCCGGGCTGGGCGGCCCGGCCGCCTTCAAGGGCAGCGACGGCATGGCCGAGCAAGCGCTGGCTCTGGGTGTCGAGGCAAAGGCCGCGCAGCGCACGCGTACCGCGCTGGAACAATTGCTACCGCTTGGCGAGCGCGTCGAGTTCGTCAGTTACCCGGGGGCGATGGGTGGCGATCTATTGGCGCAGATGGGCTTCGCGCATCGTCTGCTGGGTGAGTTGGGCGAAGGTGCCACCAGCGCCGAAGATACTCAGTGTGCGGTGCAGCAACTGCAGGACGCCGGCGTGGCCTTGATTCTGTTCGCCGGTGGCGACGGTACCGCGCGTGACGTCTGTGCGGTGGTGAACGCGTCGCAGCCGGTGCTGGGTATTCCGGCCGGGGTAAAGATCCAGTCCGGCGTTTACGCCATCAGCCCACGTGCGGCGGGCGAGTTGACCGCGCGACTGGTCGAAGGTGGCCTGGTGCGCCTGGCCAGCGGTGAAGTGCGCGATATCGACGAGGCCGCGCTGCGCGAAGGGCGTGTCACCGCGCGCTGGTATGGTGAGCTGTGCGTGCCGCAAGAGGGCGGTTATGTGCAAGCGGTCAAGCAAGGTGGGATGGAGTCCGAGGAACTGGTGCTGGCCGATCTGGCCGCCTGGCTGGAGAGCGAGTGGGAGCCTGACGCTCGCTACGTGTTCGGCCCCGGTTCGACCCTGCACGGTCTGGCGCAGAATCTCGGGCTGGAAACTACCCTGCTCGGTGTCGATGTGATCGAGGGCGGCCAGGTGATTGCCCGCGACGTCAACGAAGCCCAACTGTTCGCCTTGGTCGAGGGGCATCCGACTTACCTGCTGGTGACCGCAATCGGCGGTCAGGGGCATATCATCGGCCGCGGCAATCAGCAGATCAGCCCGCGTGTGCTGCGCGCCGTCGGCCTGGAGCGGCTGCGCGTGGTCGCCACCAAGCGCAAGCTGGCAACGCTTAAGGGCCGGCCGCTGCTGGTCGACAGTGGTGACGTGGCGCTGGATGATGCCTTCCCCGATGCCGTGCGGGTCTGGGCGGGTTACAAGGAAGAGTTGCTCTACCCCCTGAGTCGATAGGAGATCGAAATGCGCATGCTGGTTCTACTGCTGGTCTGGTCGCTGGCGCTTGCCGCGCAGGCCATCGAAGCTGACAGGCTGGTGCTGGATGCACGCAAGCAGGTCGGCGTGACTCTGGGTTATGACCCGGCCTACCGACAGTTGAGTTATCCCGGTGGCGACGTACCTATGGCTACCGGCGTATGCACCGACGTGGTGATCCGTGCGCTGCGTCAGCAGGGACTGGATCTGCAGGAGGCGGTGCATCGCGATATGCGTGGCAACTTTGCCGTCTACCCGAAAAACTGGGGGCTGAGCCGGCCGGACAGCAATATCGACCACCGCCGCGTGCCCAATTTGATGACCTGGTTCAAGCGCCAGGGCTGTTCGCTGCCGGTCAGTCAGGACGCTGCGGCTTACCGAGCTGGTGATATTGTCACCTGGGATCTAGGGCGTGGCCTGACTCATATCGGCATCGTCAGTGATCGCCAGGCACCCGGTGCAGCACCGCTGATCCTACACAACATCGGCCGTGGCACGCAGGAAGAAGACATTCTGTTCGCCTACCGCATCACGGGGCACTATCGGCCAGTCGCCCAGCAGGTGAGTGCCGGCCAATGACTGAACGGGCGCCTTGTCTCGCCGCTGGCGAGCGCGTCGTGCTGTTCGACGGCGTGTGCAAACTGTGCAACGGCTGGGCGAAGTTTCTTATCCGCCATGACCGCACCAGGCAGTTTCGCCTGGCCTCCGTGCAGTCCGCCCAGGGGCAGGCGTTGCTGGCCTGGTACGGGCTGCCGACCGATCGTTTCGACACCATGGCCCTGATCGACGAGGCGGGGCTGCATGTGCGCTCCACGGCGCTGCTGCGCATTCTCGCTCGATTGCCTGTGCCCTGGCGTGTGCTGAGGATGCTGCGTCTGGTGCCCAGGCCGCTGCGCGATTGGTGTTATGACCGCATTGCGCTTAATCGCTATCGCCTGTTCGGTCGACATGACGTATGCATGCTGCCCACGGCCGATCATGCCGAGCGTTTTCTGCATGACTGAGCGGCGCCTGGCGCACATCGCCTGGCTTGCACGGCTGGCATTGGCAGCGGTCTTCATCTGGCATGGCCTGGCGCCGAAGATACTCTGGCTGAGCCCCGACGAGGTGGCGATGATCGCTGCCCACGGCCTGCCGGACCATCCTCTGTTCGCGCCGCAGTTGATCGCGGCTGTCGGCGGTGTCGCCGAGATCCTATTGGGCATCCTGCTGCTGATCGTACGTCGGCGGCGCTGGCCTCTGCTGGTTGCCGGCGCAGCATTACTAGTGCTGCTGCTTGATGTGGCGCTGCTCAGCCCCCATCTGTTGATCCAGGCGTTCAATCCGCTTTCTACCAACCTGGCTGCGTTGGCGCTGTGCGCCGTGGCCTGGCTGGCCGAGGCGCCCACGGCTACCGACTTCTGAGGCCCGTATGATCTCGTTGCTGTCTTCTCGTCAGCGCGACGCAATGCGCCTGGCCTGGCGTTTTATCGTGCCTTATCGCGGCCGGGTGCTGGGTGCGCTGCTGGCCTTGCTGTTCACGGCGGCGATCACGCTGTCCATGGGGCAGGGTATCAAGCTGCTGGTGGATCAGGGGCTGGCTACGCAATCGCCGGCTGCGTTGCGTCAGTCGCTGCTGCTGTTCTTCGTGCTGGTGCTGGCACTGGCCTTCGGCACCTACACGCGTTTCTACCTGGTGTCGTGGATCGGCGAGCGGGTGGTGGCCGACATCCGCCGGCGAGTGTTCGATCACCTGATCGAGCTGCATCCCGGCTTCTACGAGCGCAATCGCAGTTCGGAGATCCAGTCGCGACTGACGGCTGATACCACGCTGTTACAGTCGGTGATCGGCTCGTCGCTGTCGATGGCGCTGCGTAACCTGATCATGCTGATTGGCGGCAGCGTGCTGCTGGTGATCACCAATCCGAAACTCAGCGGTATCGTCCTGCTGGCCTTGCCGCTGGTGGTGGCGCCGATCCTGCTGTTCGGCCGCCGCGTGCGCGCGCTGTCGCGGCAGAGTCAGGATCGTGTGGCCGATGTCGGCAGCTATGTCGGCGAGGTGCTGGGGCAGATCAAGACGGTGCAGGCCTACAACCACCAGAACGAGGACAAGCGGCGCTTTGGCGAGTCCGCCGAGGCCGCTTTCGATGTGGCGCGTAAACGCATTGCCCAGCGTTCCTGGTTGATCACGGTGGTCATCGTGCTGGTGCTCGGGGCGGTGGGCGTCATGCTCTGGGTCGGCGGCATGGATGTGATCGCCGGGCGCATTTCCGGCGGTGAGCTGGCGGCTTTCGTGTTCTACAGCCTGATCGTCGGCTCGTCCTTCGGCACCCTGAGCGAGGTGATCGGCGAGCTGCAGCGCGCGGCAGGCGCAGCCGAGCGTATCGGCGAGCTGCTGCGTTCCAGCAACGCCATCGTCGCGCCGCAGCAGCCGCAACATCTGCCGCAGCCGGTACAGGGCCGAATCGAGTTGCAGGGCGTGCGTTTCGCCTATCCGTCGCGTTCGGACAGTTACGCCATCGATGGTATCGACCTGCGGGTGGCGGCCGGGGAAACGCTGGCGCTGGTGGGGCCATCCGGAGCGGGTAAGTCGACGCTGTTCGATCTGCTGTTGCGCTTCTTCGACCCGCAGGCCGGGCGCGTCCTGATCGATGGCGTGCCGATCGACCAACTGCACCCGCGTGAGCTGCGTGCCTGCTTCGCCCTGGTTTCGCAGAACCCGGCGCTGTTCTTCGGCTCGGTCGAGGACAACATTCGCTATGGCCGCCTCGATGCCTGCCAGGCCGAGGTGGAAGCCGCCGCGCGGGCAGCGCACGCACATGAGTTTATCCAGCGTCTGCCGCAGGGCTACCAGACCCACCTGGGTGAAGCAGGTCTGGGACTTTCCGGCGGGCAGCGCCAGCGTCTGGCGATTGCCCGGGCATTGCTCGCCGATGCGCCGATCCTGCTGCTCGACGAGGCCACCAGCGCACTGGATGCAGAGAGTGAACACCTGATCCAGCAGGCGCTGCCATCGCTGATGGCCGGGCGCACCACGCTGGTGATCGCCCATCGCCTGGCCACGGTGAAGCAGGCAGACCGCATCGCCGTGGTCGAACAGGGGNNGCTGCAGTTCAGCAACTAGCTCTTGGGTCTGATAGTGGCGGCCGCTCCGGCCGAGGCGACGATGATGGCGCCCACGGCCAGCCACTGGCCCCAGAGCAGCTTCTCGCCGAGAAAGGCCAGGCCACACATTGCGGCGACTGCCGGTTCCAGGCTCATCAGTACGCTGAAGGTGCGCGCTGGCAGGCGTGTCAGGGCGACCATCTCCAGACTGTAGGGCAGGGCCGACGACAGCACCGCGACGCCAAGGGCGATGGGCAGCAGGTCGAGGCTGAGCAGGTCGCTGCCCGCGTGCCAGACGCCGATGGGCAAGACCAGCAGCGCGGCGACCCAGGTGCCCAGTGCGACGGTGTGGCGACCATGCTGGGCGCCGGCCTTCTGCCCGAAGACGATATACAGCGCCCAGCAGATGCCGGCGCCGAGCGCCAAAGCCGCACCGAGCGGGTCGATGGCGCTTTGCGTGGCGCCTGTCGGCAGCAGCATCCACAGGCCGGCGATGGCCAGAATCACCCAGACGAAATCCAGCAGGCGACGCGAGGAAAACAGCGCCAGGGCCAGCGGACCGGTAAATTCCAGCGCTACGGCGATGCCCAGCGGGATGCTCTGCAACGCCATGTAGAACATCAGGTTCATGCCGCCGAGCGCCAGGCCGTAGGCCAGCAGAGCGTGGCATTTGCGCAGGTCGAGCCGGGCACGCCAGGGCTGCATCACCAGCGACAGAATGATCGCGCCGAGCACCAGGCGCAGGGCTGTGGTGCCCTCGGCGCCGACCAGCGGGAACAGGTTCTTGGCCAGCGAGGCACCGCTCTGGATAGAGACCATGGCCACCACCAGCAAAGCGATGGGGACAAGAAGGGCGGAGCGAGGCATGAAGGTGTCCTGATGAAATCGCAGGGGGCTGTTAGGTGGCCGGGCTATCCGTTTTCCGTGAGGACGGCTTTTTTCCTGCCCTGGCCGCGTTAAGTGCCTGCTAGGGGCAGATACCGGTCAGTAACGGCTTGTGTGGAAGCATGACTGCTGCAAGGGATGCGACGGGTAAAACTTCGTGGACAAGTCCGCTCCCACGAGCAGCGCTTCTGTAGGAGAGGACTTGTCCGCGAAATGGGCAGCTTTCACTACCCTTGGGTCAAGAACAGCCGCAATCGGGCAAAACAGTCGCGGCTTCTTTCCTGATGGCCTGGCATTGGCTGCCAGGGCCGGTGTTTTAACGGGCGCTGGTCCGTCAGCGGTATTCGCACAGGTACGCGGTGTCGACGGCGACCTTGAGCTGGAACTTGCTGTTGGCCTCGACGGTGAACTTGCTGCCGGCTTCGAAGGTGTTCCAGCTGTCGCTGCCTGGCAGCTTGACGGTCAGTGCGCCGGCGACGACATGCATGACTTCCAGCTGGCTGGTGCCGAACTCATATTCACCCGGGGCCATTACACCGATGGTGGCGGGGCCTTCGGCCATGGCGAAGCCGATGGATTTGACGGTGCCGTCGAAGTACTCGTTGACCTTGAACATCTGCGATTCCTTGGAAGGGGTTAGAAAACTGGCTGGGAGCCATCTTTTACGTCGCGTTGCGGCGGCCCGAAGGATGGCCGCCATCGATGGCAGTTCATAAAAGGGCCGCCAGTATGCCCAAGCGCCTTTTCTTCGTCATCAGTCTTTGAGAGGCAGTACCAGTGGCAGCAGGCGCGCGGTATTGCGTGCGTCTTCGAGCGCACGGTGCTGTTGCCCCTGGAACTGCATGCCGGCCAACTGCAAGGCATTGTGCAGGCCGACCGGACGCTGCAGCTGGCGAGCCTTGGCGAATGCCTGCTTCAGATTCAGGTGGGGTACGTCAGCCAGCAGGCTATCGAGCCGATGCTGACGCCATTCCTGCTCCAGCTGGCGGCGATCATAGTCGCCCCAGCTGCTCCAGCCGACCAGGCGCGGCGCATGCTGCGACAGCCAGCGCTCGAACTGGCTCCAGACCTGCGGCATTGATGCGGCGCCGTCGACGTCGGCCTGGGTGATGTGGGTGAGCTCGCGGCAGAAATCGGTCAGGCACGGGCGCCGCTGCGGTTTGACGATGCGCTGGAAGTGATCGCGCTCATGGCCGTCAGCACCAACCAGGCTGGCACCGATCTCGATGATTTCCATTTCTTCCATCGGCCAGCCGCCTTCGTCGGTGGTGGCTTCCAGGTCGATGACCAACCAATGTCCCATTGGTGCTCCTAATCGTTCGCAAGGCCTTGCTCGGGGCCGATTGGCAGGCAGTATGGAAGGCCTTTCCGGCCGGGGCAAACGTCGTGTTAGGCTCTGCGACCTATGTCCGCAGGAGGTTGTTATGGCAAAGGTCGCATTTATCGGCTTGGGCGTTATGGGGTATCCGATGGCCGGGCATCTCGCCCGCAAGGGTCATCAGGTGACGGTCTATAACCGTTCACCGGGTAAGGCCGAGCAGTGGATGGGGGAGTATGCCGGCAGCAGCGCGCCAACCCCGCGCGAGGCGGCGGCGGGCGCCGAATTGGTGATGTGCTGCGTAGGTAACGACGATGACCTGCGCAGCGTGATTCTCGGCGAGCAGGGCGCCTTCGCCGGCATGGCGCCGGGTGCCATCCTGGTCGACCACACCACCGCTTCGGCCGATGTGGCGCGTGAACTGGCTGCCGTCGCGGCCGAGCGTGGCCTTGGTTTTCTCGATGCGCCGGTGTCCGGTGGCCAGGCCGGTGCGGTCAATGGCGTGCTGACCGTGATGGTCGGTGGTGAAGCCGAAGCCTATGCGATCGCCGAGCCGGTAATCCAGTGCTATGCGCGCATGATGCGTCTGATGGGGCCGGCCGGCAGCGGCCAGCTGAGCAAGATGGTCAACCAGATCTGCATCGCCGGCTTGGTGCAGGGGCTGGCCGAGGCGCTGAATTTCGCCCAGTGCGCGGGGCTCGATGGCCATGCGGTCGTCGATGTGATCAGCAAGGGGGCTGCGCAGTCGTGGCAGATGGAGAATCGCTACAAGACCATGCTTGCCGGCGAGTTCGATTTCGGCTTCGCGGTCGACTGGATGCGCAAGGACCTGTCGATCCTGCTCGAGGAATCGCGTCGCAATGGTGCGCAGCTGCCGGTGACGGCGCTGGTCGATCAGTTCTACGCCGATGTTCAGGGTATGGGCGGCGGGCGTTGGGACACCTCCAGCCTCCTGGCGCGTTTGCAGCGTAACCGCTGACCGCGAAAGGCCTCGACGGACGGCGCGCGCCTCATTAGGATCGCCGCCGTTCGTTTGTAGTCGAGGTCGTTTCATGGAGTGTCGTGCCGGTTGCGGTGCCTGCTGCATCGCGCCTTCCATTAGCTCGCCGATTCCAGGCATGCCGAACGGCAAGCCGGCCGGCGTGCGCTGCATTCATCTCACTGCCGAGTTTCTCTGCGCCATTTTTGGTCGCCCGGAACGCCCCGCCGTATGTGGTGGCTTCAAGGCAGACGTGGACCTGTGCGCCGACGATCGCGACAGCGCCATTCGCATGCTGGGCTGGCTGGAGCAGGCGACGGCCTGAGGATCTGAACCGGCTGCGTTCTGCGCCGGTCGAAACGCAAACAGTCCTGACGGGAGTTGCCTGAAGATGATGCGTTTTTCCGTTTTGCTCATGATGCTGACTGTAATCACCGCCCAGGCTGCCGAAAGGCAGTGGCAGCTGGAGCGTGAAGAGGATGGCGTGAGCGTGTATCTGGCCGATGTGCCGGGGTCGAAATACAAGGCCTATCGCGGTGTCGTGACGATCGATGGCGATCTGGCCGCGGTGCAGGCCGCGCAGGAAGATGTCGAGGGCTCCTGCGCCTGGATCTTCAGTTGCCAGCAGCAGCGCTTGCTCGAGACCAGGGGCGATGTCAGCGAGTTGTACGCTCGCTTCGAGACGCCCTGGCCGGTGAAGGCGCGAGATTCGGTGATTCAGGTGACGACGCGAACCGAAGCCGATGGCAGCGTTACCCGTCTGCTCAAGGCGGTGCCAGAGCGCTTGCCGGAGGAGAAGGATTTCGTCCGCGTGCAGCGTGTCGATGGCCAGTGGCACCTGAAGCCGCTGGACGGCGGCAAGGTTGAAGTAACGTACGAGGCGCATACCGAGCCGGGCGGCAGCGTGCCGTCGTGGTTGGCCAACAGTTTCGTCGTCGATGCGCCGTTGCAGACGCTGCAAGGCTTGCGGGCGAAAGTGGAAGGGCGCTGAGACGGCTCGTTCGGCAATAAAAAAGGCTGCCAGATTGGCAGCCTTTTTGGTTTCGCGGCGTTATCAGTCGCGGTCGGCGGGCAGGTCGCGCTGCTCGTAGCCGGTGTACAGCTGGCGCGGACGGCCGATCTTGTACGGGCCGGAGAGCATTTCCTTCCAGTGCGAGATCCAGCCGACGGTACGCGCCAGGGCGAAGATCACGGTGAACATCGAGGTCGGGATGCCGATGGCCTTGAGGATGATGCCCGAGTAGAAATCCACGTTCGGGTAGAGGTTGCGCTCCTTGAAGTAAGGATCGTTGCGCGCGATCTCTTCCAGCTTCATGGCCAGTTCCAGCTGCGGGTCGTTGATGCCCAGTTCGGCCAGTACTTCGTCGCAGGTCTGCTTCATGACCTTGGCGCGCGGGTCGAAGTTCTTGTAGACGCGGTGGCCGAAGCCCATCAGCTTGAACGGATCATCCTTGTCCTTGGCCTTGGCCACGAACTTGTCGATGTTCTCCACGCTGCCGATCTCGTCGAGCATGGTCAGCACCGCTTCGTTGGCGCCGCCGTGTGCCGGGCCCCACAGCGCGGCGATGCCGGCAGCGATACAGGCGAACGGGTTGGCACCCGAAGAGCCTGCCAGGCGTACGGTGGAGGTGGAGGCGTTCTGCTCATGGTCGGCGTGGAGGATGAAGATCTTGTCCATCGCCTTGGCCAGCACCGGGCTGATCGGTTTGATCTCGCACGGGGTGTTGAACATCATGTGCAGGAAGTTTTCCGCGTAATTCAGGTCATTGCGCGGGTACATCATGGGTTGGCCCATGGAGTACTTGTAAGTCATGGCGGCGATGGTCGGCATCTTGGCCACCAGGCGCATGGCCGATACTTCGCGGTGCTGCGGATTCTTGATGTCCAGCGAGTCGTGATAGAAGGCGGAGAGGGCGCCAACCACGCCGCACATGATGGCCATCGGGTGGGCATCGCGGCGGAAACCGTTGAAGAAGGTCTTCAGTTGTTCGTGAACCATGGTGTGGTTCTTGATGGTGCTGACGAACTTGGCCTTCTCTTCCTTGCTCGGCAGTTCGCCGTTAAGCAGCAGGTAGCAGGTTTCCAGGTAGTCGGATTGCTCGGCGAGCTGCTCGATGGGGTAGCCGCGATGCAGCAGAACACCCTTGTCGCCGTCGATGTAGGTGATCTTCGACTCGCAAGAGGCGGTCGACATGAAACCAGGATCAAATGTGAACCGACCCGTGGAGGTCAGGTTCCGCACATCGATTACATCGGGACCAACAGTGCCGGTCAGAACGGGCAGTTCGACGGGGGCATTGCCCTCGATGATCAACTGCGCTTTTTTGTCAGCCATATGTGGCCTCCTAGTTATGCTTGAAATCATCAGACGGCCCCCCACGCAGGGCCCGCACCACTATAGTGGGATAAATCCGAAAGTCAATTTGCGAGAACCCAGGCAGTAGAAGGGTTTGCGCGGGATTATCAACGAAAAAAGGCCGCTATTTACGCCATTTGAATAAAGGCTGCAATGCGCTTTTTGGGGTAGGGCATTGCATTGTCATTAGTCTGCTAACTGTCTATACTCTGCGCCCGACCGCCAGGGGCTTTGCGGCCATATCATGGCGGTCGTCACTCCTTGGGTGATGGGTACCTGACCAGTGCACTTCCCAACAACTTTGCCCTGATAGTTAGGGGCTCTCAGTGTGATAAAAAGCCGTGAATAGCCAACGACCTGTAAACCTAGACCTTAGGACTATCAAGCTCCCAGTCACCGCTTACACCTCCATTCTCCACCGTATCTCCGGTGTCATCCTCTTTGTCGGTATCGCCATCCTGCTGTTCGGCCTCGACAAGTCGCTGACCTCCGAAGAGGGCTTCGCCCAGGTGAAAGAATGCCTGGCCAGTCCGCTGGCCAAGTTCGTGATCTGGGGTCTTCTGTCCGCTCTGCTGTATCACCTGGTGGCCGGCGTGCGCCACTTGATCATGGACATGGGCATCGGCGAGACGCTGGAAGGCGGCAAGCTGGGCTCGAAAATCGTCATCGCCGTTGCGGCGGTCGTGATCGTGCTGCTGGGGGTGTGGATATGGTAACTAATGTCACGAATTTCTCGCGTTCGGGCCTCTATGACTGGATGGCGCAACGCGTTTCTGCGGTCGTTCTCGCGGCTTACACGCTGTTTCTGCTGGGCTATGTGATCTGCAATCCGGGCATGGGCTACACCGAATGGCACGGTCTGTTCTCGCATACCGCAATGCGCATTTTCAGCCTGCTGGCCCTGGTTGCACTGAGCGTGCACGCCTGGGTTGGCATGTGGACCATTTCCACCGACTACCTGACGCCGATGGCGCTGGGCAAGTGGGCGACTGGTGTGCGTTTCCTGTTCCAGGCCGTGTGTGGCATCGCCATGTTCGCGATGTTCGTCTGGGGCGTGCAGATTCTGTGGGGTTTCTGATTCATGGCTAGCATCCGTACTCTTTCCTATGACGCCATCATCGTAGGTGGCGGCGGCGCCGGCATGCGTGCTGCGCTGCAACTGGCTCAGGGTGGTCACAAGACTGCCGTGGTCACCAAGGTGTTCCCGACTCGTTCGCACACCGTTTCCGCTCAGGGTGGCATCACCTGCGCCATCGCCTCGGCCGACCCGAACGATGATTGGCGTTGGCACATGTACGATACCGTCAAGGGTTCCGACTATATCGGTGATCAGGACGCTATCGAGTACATGTGTTCCGTCGGCCCGGAAGCCGTGTTCGAGCTCGAGCACATGGGCCTGCCGTTCTCCCGTACCGAGCAGGGCCGCATCTATCAGCGTCCGTTCGGCGGTCAGTCGAAAGGTCCGGACAATCCGACCCAGGCTGCCCGTACCTGCGCTGCTGCCGACCGTACCGGTCACGCGCTGCTGCACACCCTGTATCAGGCCAACCTGAAGGCCGGCACCTCGTTCCTCAACGAGTGGTACGCCGTTGACCTGGTGAAGAACCAGGACGGCGCCATCGTCGGCATCATCGCCATCTGCATCGAGACCGGCGAAACCGTCTACATCCGCTCCAAGGCCGTGGTTCTGGCCACTGGCGGTGCTGGCCGTATCTACGCCTCCACCACCAACGCCCTGATCAACACCGGCGACGGCGTGGGCATGGCCCTGCGTGCCGGTGTACCGGTGCAGGACATCGAGATGTGGCAGTTCCACCCGACCGGTATTGCCGGCGCCGGTGTACTGGTTACCGAAGGCTGCCGTGGCGAGGGTGGTTACCTGATCAACGCCCATGGCGAGCGCTTCATGGAGCGTTACGCGCCGAACGCCAAAGACCTGGCCGGCCGCGACGTGGTTGCGCGCTCCATGGTCAAGGAAGTCATCGCCGGCAACGGCTGTGGCCCGAACAAGGATCACGTACTGCTGAAGCTCGATCACCTCGGTGAAGAAGTACTGCACAGCCGTCTGCCGGGTATCTGCGAACTGTCGAAGACCTTCGCCCACGTCGACCCTGTGGTCGCGCCGGTTCCGGTCATCCCGACCTGCCACTACATGATGGGCGGCGTTGCCACCAACATTCATGGTCAGGCCATCACCCAGGACGCCAACGGCAACGACACCATCATCGAAGGTCTGTTCGCTGTCGGTGAGGTCGCCTGCGTATCGGTACACGGTGCCAACCGTCTGGGTGGCAACTCGCTGCTCGATCTGGTGGTATTCGGCCGCGCCGCTGGTCTGCACCTGGAAAAAGCGCTGAAAGAAGGCGTGGAAGTCCGTGGTGCCAGCGAAACCGACATCGAGCAGTCGCTGTCGCGTCTGGCTGGCGTCAACGAGCGCAGCACTGGCGAAGACGTGGCTCCGCTGCGTAAAGAGCTGCAACAGTGCATGCAGAACTACTTCGGTGTATTCCGTACCGGCGAATACATGCAGAAGGGCATCCAACAACTGGCCGACCTGCGTGAGCGCATCGCGAAAGTCAAAATCGCGGACAAGAGCCAGGCGTTCAACACTGCGCGTATCGAAGCGCTGGAGCTGCAAAACCTGCTCGAAGTTGCCGAAGCGACCGCTGTGGCTGCCGAGGCTCGTAAAGAGTCCCGTGGTGCGCACGCTCGTGAAGACTTCGAAGAGCGCGACGATCAGAACTGGCTGTGCCACTCCCTGTACTTCCCAGGCGAGAAGCGCGTAGCCAAGCGTGACGTGAACTTCGCGCCGAAGACCGTTCCGGCATTTGAACCCAAGGTTCGGACTTATTAAGGGTGACTGATATGTTGCAAGTCAGTGTTTATCGCTACAACCCGGAGAAGGACGCCGCTCCGTTCATGCAGGACTTCCAGGTCGACACCGGCGGCAAGGACATCATGGTCCTCGACGTGCTGGCGCTGATCAAGGAGCAGGACGAAGGCTTCTCCTACCGTCGCTCCTGCCGTGAAGGCGTATGTGGCTCCGACGGCATGAACATCAACGGCAAGAATGGCCTGGCCTGTATCACGCCGATCTCCGCTGCCGGCCTCAAGGGCGGCAAGCTGGTGATTCGCCCGTTGCCGGGTCTGCCGGTCATTCGTGACCTGGTCGTCGACATGAGCATCTTCTACAAGCAGTACGAGAAGGTGCAGCCGTTCCTGCAGAACGATACGCCGGCTCCGGCCATCGAGCGTCTGCAGTCGCCGGAAGAGCGCGAGAAGCTCGACGGTCTGTACGAGTGCATTCTGTGTGCGTGCTGCTCGACCAGCTGCCCGTCGTTCTGGTGGAATCCGGACAAGTTCCTCGGTCCCGCTGCGCTGCTGCAGGCCTACCGCTTCCTGGCTGACAGCCGCGACACCAAGACCGCCGAACGTCTGGCCTCGCTGGACGATCCGTTCAGCGTGTTCCGCTGCCGCGGCATCATGAACTGCGTGAACGTGTGCCCGAAGGGTCTGAACCCGACCAAGGCCATCGGCCACGTGCGTAACATGCTGCTGCAAAGCGGTACTTGATTCGCAAGTTGCTATACCTGTAACACCTGCGGGTCCGGCTCCGGTCGGCTCGCAGTAAAGCCAGAGCCGCAGCCCACAAAGCCGCGGCTCATACTCGAAAAATATGACGACCAGCAGGGGCATCCGGGCTGGTACCCGGACTATCTGCGGGAACCCAAGTGGCTTCATCCGAGTCGCAGCAACATGACTTTGATTGGAGCCATGCGGTATTCGCGCCGGTGGTGTCCCCTTACCGAGGGTGACCAAGCATGCAAGAAAGCGTGATGCAGCGCATGTGGGACAGTGCCCACCTATCCGGTGGCAACGCTGCCTACGTGGAAGAGCTCTACGAGCTCTACCTGCACGATCCCAACGCTGTGCCAGAAGAGTGGCGCACTTACTTCCAGAAGTTGCCGACCGACGGCAGCGCTGCAACGGACGTATCGCATTCGACCATTCGCGATCATTTCGTCCTGCTCGCCAAGAATTCGCGTCGCGCCCAGCCGGTTTCCGCCGGGGCCGTCAGCAGCGAGCACGAAAAGAAGCAGGTGGAAGTACTGCGCCTGATCCAGGCCTACCGCATGCGTGGCCATCAGGCCGCCCAGCTTGACCCGTTGGGTCTGTGGGTGCGCACTGCGCCGTCTGACCTGTCGATCAATCACTACGGCCTGACCGACGCGGATCTGGACACTACTTTCCGCACCGGCGAGCTGTACATCGGCAAAGAAGAGGCAACGCTACGCGAAATCCGCGATGCGCTGCAGCAGACATATTGTCGCACCATCGGTGCCGAGTTCACCCACATCGTCGATTCCGGTCAGCGCAACTGGTTCGCCCAGCGCCTGGAAAGCGTGCGCGGTCGTCCGCAGTTTTCCGCCGAGGTGCAGGCGCACGTGCTCGAGCGCGTCGTCGCTGCCGAAGGTCTGGAAAAGTACCTAGGCACCAAGTACCCGGGCACCAAACGTTTCGGCCTGGAAGGCGGCGAGAGCCTGATCCCGCTGCTGGACGAAATCATCCAGCGTTCGGGCTCCTACGGCACCAAGGAAATCGTCATCGGCATGGCCCACCGTGGCCGTCTGAACGTCCTGGTCAACACCTTCGGCAAGAACCCGCGCGACCTGTTCGACGAGTTCGAAGGCAAGAAGACCGAAGGTCTGTCCTCCGGTGACGTGAAGTACCACCAGGGCTTCTCCTCCAACGTCATGACTGCCGGCGGCGAAGTGCACCTGGCGCTGGCGTTCAACCCCTCGCACCTGGAAATCGTTTCCCCGGTGGTCGAGGGTTCGGTACGTGCCCGCCAGGACCGTCGTAGCGACGCCAGTGGCGACAAGGTTCTGCCGATCTCCATCCACGGTGACGCGGCGTTCGCCGGTCAGGGCGTGGTCATGGAAACCTTCCAGATGTCGCAGACCCGCGGCTACAAGACTGGCGGCACCATCCACATCGTGATCAACAACCAGGTTGGTTTCACCACCAGCCGTCCGGAAGATGCGCGCTCCACCGAGTACGCCACCGACGTCGCCAAGATGATCCAGGCGCCGATCTTCCACGTGAATGGCGATGATCCGGAAGCCGTGCTGTTCGTTACCCAGCTGGCCGTCGACTACCGCATGCAGTACAAGCGCGACGTGGTCATCGACCTGGTCTGCTACCGCCGTCGCGGCCACAACGAGGCCGACGAGCCGAATGGCACCCAGCCGCTGATGTATCAGCAGATCGCCAAGCAGCGCACCACCCGCGAGCTCTACGCCGACGCCCTGGTTGCATCCGGCGCGCAGAGCAGCGACGACGTGCAGGCCAAGATCGACGACTACCGTACTGCGCTGGACAACGGCCAGCACGTGGTCAAGAGCCTGGTCAAGGAACCGAACAAGGAGCTGTTCGTTGACTGGCGTCCGTACCTGGGCCATGCCTGGACCGCGCGTCACGACACCCGTTTCGACCTGAAGACCCTGCAGGACCTGTCCGCCAAGCTGCTGGAGATCCCCGAGGGTTTCCTGGTTCAGCGTCAGGTCTCGAAGATCCTCGAGGACCGTCAGAAGATGGGCGCGGGCGGTTTGCCGATCAACTGGGGCTTCGCCGAGACCATGGCCTACGCCACGCTGCTGGTCGAAGGTCACCCGATCCGCATGACCGGCCAGGACATCGGCCGCGGCACCTTCTCGCACCGTCACGCGGTGCTGCACAACCAGAAGGACGCCTCGGCCTACGTTCCGCTGAAGAACCTGTACGAAGGTCAGCCGAAGTTCGAGCTGTACGACTCCTACCTCTCCGAGGAAGCGGTGCTGGCATTCGAATATGGCTACGCCACCACCACGCCGAACGCGCTGGTGATCTGGGAAGCCCAGTTCGGCGACTTCGCCAACGGCGCTCAGGTGGTGTTCGACCAGTTCATTTCCAGCGGCGAGACCAAGTGGGGCCGTCTCTGCGGTCTGACCGTTCTGCTGCCGCATGGTTATGAAGGGCAGGGGCCTGAGCACAGCTCGGCGCGTCTGGAGCGTTACCTGCAACTGTGCGCCGAGCACAACATGCAGGTCTGCGTGCCGACCACCCCGGCGCAGGTCTACCACATGCTGCGTCGTCAGGTGATCCGCCCGCTGCGCAAGCCGCTGGTGGTCCTGACGCCGAAATCGCTGCTGCGTCACAAGCTGGCAATCTCGACCTTGGAAGATCTGGCCGAAGGCTCCTTCCAGACCGTGATCGGCGAGATCGACTCGCTGGATCCGGCCAAGGTCGAGCGTATGGTGCTGTGCAGTGGCAAGGTCTACTACGACCTGCTGGAGAAGCGTCGCGCCGAGGGTCGCGAGGACATCGCCATCGTTCGCATCGAGCAGCTCTATCCGTTCCCGGAAGACGATCTGGCCGAGGTACTGGCGCCGTACAAGAACCTCAAGCACATCGTCTGGTGTCAGGAAGAGCCGATGAACCAGGGCGCCTGGTATTGCAGCCAGCACCACATGCGTCGCGTCGCTACTGCGCACAACAAGTCGCTGTTCCTGGAGTATGCCGGTCGTGATGCGTCGGCAGCGCCAGCTTGCGGTTACGCGTCGATGCACGCCGAGCAGCAGGAAAAACTGCTGCAGGACGCCTTTACTGTTTAACGCCTTCATCCGGTAGGTGGCAGGTGCCGCCTACCGGTAAACCGAATTTAAGGAAACGCATACAATGGCTATCGAGATCAAAGCCCCAACCTTCCCGGAATCGGTTGCCGACGGCACCGTGGCCACCTGGCACAAGAAGCCGGGCGAAGCGGTCAAGCGCGATGAGCTGATCGTCGACATCGAAACCGACAAGGTGGTGATCGAAGTCCTGGCCGAGGCCGATGGTGTCCTGGCTGAAATCATCAAGAATGAAGGCGACACCGTCCTTTCCAACGAGCTGCTGGGCAAGTTGACCGAAGGTGGCGCTGGTGCCGCTGCTCCGGCTGCCGCTCCGGCCGCTGCCGCCGCTCCGGCTCAGGCTGCTGCTCCGGCTGCCGCTGCTGGCGACGACTCCATCCTCTCGCCGGCCGCGCGCAAGCTGGCTGAAGAGAACGGCATCGACCCGAACAGCATCGCCGGCACCGGTAAAGGTGGTCGCGTGACCAAGGAAGACGTGATCGCTGCTGTCGAAGCCAAGAAGAACGCTCCGGCCGCCGCTGCCAAGCCGGCCGCCGCTTCGGCCGCTGCCGCTCCGGTCGTTGCCGCTGGCGATCGCACCGAGAAGCGTGTACCGATGACCCGCCTGCGCGCCAAGATCGCCGAGCGTCTGGTTGAAGCCCAGTCCTCCATGGCCATGCTGACCACCTTCAACGAAGTGGACATGACCGAAGTCATGGCGCTGCGTTCGAAGTACAAGGATCTGTTCGAGAAGTCCCACAACGGCGTGCGCCTGGGCTTCATGTCGTTCTTCGTCAAGGCCGCTACCGAGGCGCTGAAGCGTTTCCCGGCAGTCAACGCTTCGATCGACGGCAACGACATCGTTTACCACGGCTATGCCGACATCGGCGTTGCCGTGTCCAGCGACCGCGGCCTGGTGGTTCCGGTACTGCGTAACGCCGAGCAGATGAGCCTGGCTGAAATCGAAAGCGGCATCGCCACCTTCGGCAAGAAAGCCAAAGACGGCAAGCTGTCCATCGAAGAAATGACCGGCGGCACCTTCACCATCACCAACGGTGGTACCTTCGGTTCGATGATGTCGACGCCGATCGTCAACCCGCCGCAAGCCGCCATCCTGGGTATGCACAACATCATCCAGCGTCCGATGGCGATCAACGGTCAGGTGGTGATCCGTCCGATGATGTACCTGGCGCTGTCTTACGACCACCGCCTGATCGATGGTAAGGAAGCCGTGACCTTCCTGGTGACCATCAAGAACTTGCTTGAAGACCCGGCTCGTCTGCTGCTGGAAATCTAAAAGCCAGTCTCCTCCACGACGGCCCTGTTCTCAGGGCCGTCCGGTTTATTCGAGAAGGAATACGTTATGACCCAGAAATTCGACGTGGTAGTCATCGGTGCCGGCCCTGGTGGCTACGTAGCCGCCATCAAAGCAGCTCAACTCGGTCTGAAGACCGCCTGCATCGAGAAATACCAGGGCAGCGACGGCAAGATCGCCCTCGGCGGCACCTGCCTGAACGTCGGTTGCATTCCCTCCAAGGCGCTGCTGGACAGCTCCTGGAAGTACCATGAAGCGAAAGAAGGCTTCGCCGTACACGGTATCCAGGCCAAGGA
Source organism: Pseudomonas sp. UBA6323 (assembly GCF_002439135.1). Taxonomy (NCBI): domain Bacteria; kingdom Pseudomonadati; phylum Pseudomonadota; class Gammaproteobacteria; order Pseudomonadales; family Pseudomonadaceae; genus Pseudomonas; species Pseudomonas sp. UBA6323. The sequence continues at coordinate 21,714 of NZ_DJSX01000083.1, forward strand.
CGTGACCATCGATGTACCGGCGATGGTGGCGCGCAAGAACACCATCATCAAGAACCTCACCGGCGGTGTTGCCGGCCTGTTCAAGGCCAATGGTGTGACCCTGCTGGAAGGCCACGGCAAGCTGCTGGCTGGCAAGCAGGTCGAAGTCTCCGGCACTGACGGCAATACTCAGGTGGTCGAAGCTGCTCACGTAATCATCGCCTCGGGCTCCAAGCCGGTCGAGATTCCGCCGGCCCCGGTTGATCAGGACGTGATCGTCGACTCCACTGGCGCTCTGGAATTCCAGGCTGCACCGAAAACCCTCGGCGTCATCGGCGCAGGCGTGATCGGTCTGGAGCTGGGCTCGGTCTGGGCTCGCCTGGGCTCGCAGGTGACCGTGCTGGAAGCCATGGACAAGTTCCTTGCCGCTGCCGACGAGCAGATCGCCAAGGAAGCCCAGAAGACCCTGACCAAGCAGGGCCTGGACATCCGCCTGGGCGCTCGCGTGACCGGTTCGGAAGTCAAGGACAAGCAGGTCGTTGTCAGCTTCACCGACGCCAATGGCGAGCAGAAGATGACCTTCGACAAGCTGATCGTGGCCGTAGGCCGTCGCCCGGTGACCACCGATCTGCTGGCTGCCGACAGCGGTGTGGATCTGGACGAGCGTGGCTACATCTTCGTCAACGACCAGTGCGAAACCAGCGTTCCGGGCGTTTACGCCATCGGTGACGTCGTGCGTGGTGCCATGCTCGCGCACAAGGCCTCGGAAGAGGGCGTGATGGTTGCCGAGCGCATCGCCGGCCACAAGGCGCAGATGAACTACGATCTGATCCCGTCGGTGATCTACACCCACCCGGAAATCGCATGGGTCGGCAAGACCGAGCAGCAGCTGAAGGCTGAAGGCGTTGCCGTCAACGTCGGCACCTTCCCCTTCGCAGCCAGCGGCCGCGCCATGGCTGCCAACGATACCGGTGGTCTGGTCAAGGTCATCGCTGATGCCAAAACCGACCGCGTACTGGGCGTTCACGTGATCGGCCCAAGCGCTGCCGAGCTGGTACAGCAAGGCGCGATCGGCATGGAATTCGGTACCAGTGCCGAAGACCTGGGCATGATGGTCTTCTCCCACCCGACGCTGTCCGAGGCGCTGCACGAAGCGGCTCTGGCGGTCAACGGTGGTGCGATCCATATCGCCAACCGCAAAAAGCGCTAAGCGTCACAGGTGGCCGCCGCGTGCGGCCACTCAAGTTGTTGTAAGCCGCCGTGGTAGGCGGGGCGTCACGTAATCGCCTCATCGCTGCGGTGGTGTTTGCAAGCAGAACCACGTCGGGTGGCCCGCGTCGAGTTCGACTCGCGGCGGAAGGCCCGGCGGACTGCTTCGGCAGTCACAGGTGGCGCGGTATCACAAGTACAGCGCCGAATGCGCAATACCTAAACGAAGACGGTAGACAAGCATGAATCTTCACGAGTATCAGGGTAAGCAGCTGTTCGCTGAATACGGCCTGCCCGTATCCAAGGGCTTCGCGGTAGACACCCCGGAAGAAGCCGCAGAAGCCTGCGAAAAAATCGGCGGCAGCGAGTGGGTCGTCAAGGCTCAGGTCCACGCTGGTGGCCGCGGCAAAGCCGGTGGCGTAAAGCTGGTCAAGAGCAAAGAAGACGCCAAGGCCTTCGCCGCCAACTGGCTGGGCAAGCGTCTGGTGACTTACCAGACTGACGCCAATGGTCAGCCGGTCAGCAAAATCCTGGTCGAATCCTGCACCGACATCGCCAAGGAGCTGTACCTGGGCGCTGTAGTGGACCGCTCCAGCCGTCGCATCGTGTTCATGGCTTCCACCGAAGGTGGCGTGGACATCGAGAAAGTGGCCCACGAAACCCCTGAGAAGATCCTCAAGGCCACCGTCGATCCGCTGGTCGGCGCTCAGCCGTACCAGGGTCGCGAGCTGGCTTTCCAACTGGGTCTGGAAGGCAAGCAGGTCGCTCAGTTCGCCAAGATCTTCGTAGGTCTGGCCAAGCTGTTCAAAGATCACGATCTGGCCCTGCTGGAAGTCAACCCGCTGGTCATCAAGGCCGACGGCGACCTGCACTGCCTGGACGCGAAGATCAATATCGACGCTAACGCCATGTACCGTCAGCCGAAGCTGAAGACCTTCCACGACCCGTCGCAGGACGATCCTCGTGAAGCCCACGCTGCCAGCTTCGAGCTGAACTACGTGGCCCTGGAAGGCAACATCGGCTGCATGGTCAACGGTGCCGGCCTGGCCATGGGTACCATGGACATCGTCAACCTGCACGGCGGCAAGCCAGCCAACTTCCTCGACGTAGGTGGCGGCGCAACCAAAGAGCGCGTGACCGAAGCCTTCAAGATCATCCTGTCCGACAGCAACGTCGCTGCCGTTCTGGTGAACATCTTCGGCGGTATCGTTCGTTGCGACATGATTGCCGAAGGCATCATCGGCGCCGTTAAAGAAGTCGGCGTGAAGGTCCCAGTGGTCGTCCGCCTGGAAGGTAACAACGCTGAGCTGGGCGCCAAGGTCCTGGCTGAAAGCGGCCTGAACATCATCGCGGCAACCAGCCTGACCGACGCTGCTCAGCAAGTCGTCAAAGCTGCGGAGGGCAAGTAATGAGCGTCCTGATCAATAAAGACACCAAAGTCATCTGCCAGGGCTTCACCGGCTCGCAGGGTACCTTCCACAGCGAACAAGCCATCGCCTACGGCACCCAGATGGTCGGCGGCGTGACTCCGGGCAAGGGTGGCACCACCCACCTGGGCCTGCCGGTGTTCAACACCGTCAAGGAAGCCGTGGAAGCCACCGGCGCTGATGCTTCGGTCATCTACGTACCGGCTCCGTTCTGCAAAGACTCGATCCTGGAAGCTGCTTTCGGCGGAATCAAACTGATCGTCTGCATCACTGAAGGCATTCCTACCCTGGACATGCTGGATGCCAAGGTCATCTGCGACGAGCTGGGCGTACGCCTGATCGGCCCGAACTGCCCGGGCGTGATCACTCCCGGCGAGTGCAAGATCGGCATCATGCCGGGTCACATCCACCTGCCAGGCAAAGTCGGTATCGTGTCCCGTTCGGGCACCCTGACCTATGAAGCCGTGAAGCAGACCACCGACGCCGGCTTCGGCCAGTCCACCTGCGTGGGCATCGGCGGTGACCCCATCCCGGGCTCCAACTTCATCGATATCCTGAAGCTGTTCCAGGAAGATCCGAAGACCGAAGCGATCGTCATGATCGGTGAGATCGGCGGTTCGGCTGAAGAAGAAGCGGCTGCCTATATCAAGGCCAACGTCACCAAGCCTGTAGTTTCCTACATCGCTGGTGTGACCGCTCCTCCCGGCAAGCGTATGGGCCACGCTGGCGCCATCATCTCCGGCGGCAAGGGCACTGCAGACGAGAAATTCGCTGCGCTGCAGGACGCTGGTGTGAAAACCGTGCGTTCCCTGGCTGACATCGGCAAGGCCCTGGCCGAGCTGACCGGTTGGGAAGTCAAGAACGCCTAAGCGTTGCTGACTCTCGCAGAAAGGCCACCTTCGGGTGGCCTTTTTGTTTGGTGCCTGTTGAAGGCTCGGGGTAGACACGAATTTCCGCGAAGCTCGCAGCGAAATCATGAATAAAGCACTGCGACGCCCATGCGCTCCCGGTGGGAAGAGGGAGGGCAGGTCAGTTGCTGTCGTCGTCGCGCTATTGTCGAGCATGCGACAGTCAGTTATGCCAGTTCGACAGCTCGCCCGGCAACTGTGCTGATGCAGGACGCTTTTCGTTAATATTCGCGGCTTACCGTGTCCGTGGCGCCACAAGCGCCTGGCGATGCATGCAGTGGTTCGAGCCAAACGCTCGGGCGACGTTTCCTGAATCCCTCAAGGAAACCCCCGCAACTCTTCGATTTCCTGCCTGTGGTATTTCTTCTTATGACTCGTTTGAAAGGCCCGGACCTGTTGGCCCTCGGCTTCATGACTTTTGCCCTGTTTCTGGGCGCCGGCAATATCATCTTCCCGCCCAGCGCCGGTCTGGCCGCTGGCGAGAACCTACTTCCCGCGGCAATCGGCTTTCTGTTGACCGGCGTCGGTCTGCCGCTGCTGACCGTCGTTGCACTGGCACGTGTTGGCGGGGGGATGGATCTGCTCACTGCGCCTTTGGGCAAGATCGCCGGCGCCATCCTCGCGGTAGCGGTGTACCTGGCCATCGGTCCATTGTTCGCTACGCCGCGTACCGCCGTGGTGTCGTTCGAGATGGGCATCGCGCCATTCACCGGTAACGAAGGCGCGCCGCTGCTGATCTACACCCTGGTGTATTTCGCTGCCGTGTTGTTTCTTTCCCTCAATCCAGGGCAACTGGTCGATCGCATCGGCAAGTTCATCACGCCGGTACTGCTGGCTGCGCTGCTGGTACTTGGTGGCGCTGCCTTGTTCGCTCCGGCCGGCGAGATCGGCGTGGTTGCCGAGAGCTATCGCGAGGCGCCGCTGGTACAGGGCTTCTTGCAGGGCTACCTGACCATGGACACTCTGGGTGCGCTGGTCTTCGGTATCGTCATCGCCAGCGCCATCCGTGATCGCGGCATCAGCGATGCAGGGCTGGTGACCCGTTACTCGGTCATCGCCGGTATCATCGCCGCCACCGGCCTGTCGCTGGTTTATCTGGCGCTGTTCTACCTTGGGGCTACCAGCCAGGGCATCGCCGGCGATGCGCAAAATGGCGTGCAGGTACTGACCACTTATGTTCAGCACACCTTCGGCACCACAGGCAGCCTGCTGCTGGCCGTGGTCATCACCCTGGCGTGCCTGACCACCGCGGTGGGCCTGCTGACTGCCTGTGGCGAGTTCTTCAGCAAGCTGCTGCCGGTGTCTTACCGCAGCGTGGTGATCGTATTCGGGCTGTTCAGCCTCGGTGTGGCCAATCAGGGCCTGACGCAGTTGATCAGCTTCTCCATTCCCGTGCTGGTCGGCCTGTATCCGCTGGCGATCGTCCTGGTCGCCCTGAGCCTGGCCAATCGCCTATGGCGTTCCGAATCGCTGGTGTTCATGCCGGTAATGGCCGTTACGCTGGTTTTCGGCATTGCCGATGGCGTGGCCGCGACCCCGTGGGCCGACAAGGTTCCAGCCTGGTTCGGGCAACTGCCGCTGGCCGGGCAGAGCCTGGGCTGGTTGCTGCCGGTGGCGATAACCCTGGCATTGGTGGTGGTACTCGATCGCCTCCGCGGAGTGCGCCAGAGCGCTACCGCCTGACGCAGGCTCGAAACAAACAAGGCTGCCCACAAGGCGGCCTTTTTTGTGGAACAAGAAAACGGGTGGCCTGGCTATAATCGGCAGCAGTCTTACAAGGAGTTGGCATGCTCAACAGCTATCCGTACCTGCCTCATGTTCTGGCCGCACTCTGGTTCGTCATCTGCTGGGGCGGCTACACACGCTACGCCTCGGTTAAGGCGCAAACCACTCCCTGCCTTGCCAGCGTCCTGCATCTTTACCGTGAAGACTGGATGCGTCGCATGCTGCTGCGTGACAACCGCATTGCCGATGCCAACGTGATCGGCAACCTCGAGCGCAACGCGTCGTTCTTCGCCTCCAGCACGCTGATCATTTTGGCCGGCATCCTCACCGTGCTGGGTGCTTCCGACCGTGCGCTGTCGCTGTTGGCCGACATACCCTTCGTGCAGCAGGCCAGCCGTGGGCTGTCGGAAATCAAGCTGTTGTGCCTGGGCATTATCTTCGTCTACGCCTTCTTCACCTTCAGCTGGTGCATGCGTCAGTACAACTTCGCTGCGGTGCTGGTGGGCTCGGCGCCGATGGTGGGGGAGCGGCACGTGACCGAGCAGGAGCGCAAGGCTTTCGGCGAGCGCACGGCACGGGTGATCTCGATGGCCGCCAACCAGTTCAACTTCGGCCTGCGCGCCTATTATTTCGGTATGGCGACGCTGGCCTGGTTCATCAATCCGTGGTTTTTCATGCTGGTGACCACAGGCGTGGTCCTGGTGCTGTATCGCCGAGAGTTTCATTCGGATGTGCTGGAAGTGATGGTCTATACCCCAACGCCGGCCGCCGATGTGGCCAAGGAGAAGAGTGAATGAGTATTCCATTCTGGTGCGTGTTCATCAGCGCCTTGTTGATCTTCGTCGCCAAGGCGCCGCTGGCCAAGGCCATGGCCGCGGAAGGTGGCGGGCGCTACGACAACCATCATCCGCGCGCGCAGCAGGCACGCCTGACCGGCTTCGGCGCACGCGCCCTGGCTGCTCATCTGAACAGCATCGAGGCGTTCCCGTTATTCGCGGCCGGCGTGCTGATGGCGCACACCACCCAGACCTACGGCTTTCTGATCGACGCGTTGGCGATCACCTTCGTCGTCAGCCGTGTGCTGTACCTGCTGTTCTACTGGTGGGACCTGCACTGGCAGCGTAGTCTGGTTTGGATGGTGGGTCTGGTCTGCAGCCTGTTGCTTATGCTCAGCCCGGCGCTGTAAAAGGCGACGAGCAGAAACGACAAGGCCCGCTTCGAGCGGGCCTTGTCGTTCCAGTGACGGGGCTTATCGGCCTTCGGCCGCATCACCGATCTCGTCACCGGCGTCGTCGATCGCATCGGCCGCGTCGTCGGCCGCATCTTCGATCTTCTCGCCAGTGGTAGGCTCGGTGCCCATCACTTCGTCAGTTTTCTGTTCGATGCCTTCACCGGCTTGTTCGGCAGCTTCACCCATGGACTCGGCCGCTTCGGAAACGGATTCCTGAGCGGATTCCAGCTTGTCTTCAGGGGATTGCTCACAGGCCGCCAGGCCCAGCGTGGCCGCGAGCAGCAGGGCATAGGTAAGGGTTTTTTGCATGGTTACATCTCCATGTGTAGTGCGGATGATGCCGTGTGGCGTCATCCGTGCGACTTGGAGCGAACAAGCGAAGCGAAGTTCCTGGGCCTTAAAAAAACGAAACCCGCGGCAGAGCGCGGGTTTCGTTTCGTGGTAAATCAGTAGTATTACTGATTGGTCTGGCCGGCGGGAGCCGCTGGCGGAGGCACCGGGTTGGTCGGTTCGCTATCGGGTGGCGGCATCTGCTCGAGCGCTTCCTCGCGATTTTCCTCGGTACGCTCTTCAACCGCTTCTCTCTCGTGTTCGGCTGCTTCGTTCATCGACTCCTGCGCCTCGGAGCGCGCTTCGCGGGCGTCTTCGGCGGCGTCCTCGGAGGGCTTGTCACACGCGGCGAGGCCCAGTGTGGCGGCTAGCATGACGGCATAAGCGAATGTTTTCTGCATGTTGTTCTCCTTGGAAAAAATGCCAGTACATTTTTTCGAAAGAGCAGAGCGCCAGAAGTTCACTGTCGTTGCGTTAGGCAAGCCGTGCCGCATCTGCCGGCTGGCGCTATTATGCGCGACTTTGCGTCGCCATCACGAGGTATGAGGATGAGCACTTCCCCCGTTCTGGAGCGCGCCCAGCGCTTCCTGTCGGCCCTGCGCCATTGCCAGGTGCTCGGCATGCAGGTGCATGCGGCCAGCGCCGAAGGTCTGACCCTGCGCCTGCCCTACAGCCAGCATATCGTCGGCAACCCGGATAGCGGGGTGATCCACGGCGGTGCGATCACCACCTTGATGGACACCACCTGCGGCATCTCCACTGTGTGCGTGCTGGCAGATTTCGAAATCTGCCCGACGCTGGACCTGCGCATCGACTACATGCACCCGGCCGAGCCGGGCAAGGATGTGTTCGGTTTTGCCGAGTGCTATCGGGTTACGCCGCACGTGATCTTCACCCGCGGTTACGCCTACCAGGATAATCCCGAGCAACCCATCGCCCATGTGGTGGGGACCTTCATGCGCATGGGCAAGATCAACGCGGGCAAGGGAGCAGGGGCATGAGCGAGCTGAATCTCGAGCAACTGGTGGCGCGCGCCCACCAGGAAAACGACTATGACCCGCTGATCAACCTGATCCCTTACGCCAAGCTGCTCGGTATCGAGTGCCTGCGCCTGGGCGAGGACATGGTCTTGCGCCTGCCAGCCAACCAGGACTGCATCGGCAACCCGATGCTGCCGGCGCTGCACGGCGGGGTGATCGCCGGCTTCATGGAACATGCCGCCATGCTCCATCTGCTGATGTTCATGGGCATTCCACATTTGCCGAAAATCATCGACTTCTCGATAGATTACCTACGCGCCGGCCATTATCGTGACACCTACGCGCAATGCCAGGTCTGGCGCCAGGGGCGACGGGTGGCCAATGTAGCGATCACCGCCTGGCAAACCACCCAGAGCGAGCCCATCGCCACCGCCCGTGCCCACTTCAAGGTCGATGAGCCCTGAGTTGCGCGCGGGACGCCGAGCGGCTTGGCAGCGCAGCGAAACGATGACAAGGATTCTGTAGATGGATGCGTTGCTGATTATTGGTGGCCTGGTGTTGATGCTGGCCGGTCTGGTCTGGCTGGTGATGCGCGCTTTCGCCACCAGTCTGCTGTGGGGTTGGGGCAGCCTGATACCGCCGATCACGCTGTTCTATATCGTGCGTCACTGGGCACGTGCGCGTAGTGCGGTCGCCTTGGTCGGGCTTGGCGTGATCCCTCTGGTGGTGGGCATGACGCTGCTCGCCAGCAAGGATGCCGAGCGTCTGGCGGCGATCATTCGCCTGGACTGGCTCAGGCCCGAGGTACAGGCGCCGGCAGAGCTGGCCATCGAACTAGGCGGTGAGCTCAACGGTCAGCCCTTTCGGCCGCAGCAGGGCGAGCTGATCGATGGCGTGCTGGTGCTACGCGAGGGGCTGGATTTCTTCGCCTTGCGTGAGCTGAGCATTCGCCTGCCGCAGCCCATCGACGGCCCGGTGCGTGTCGACGTGTTGCCGCAGGACAGCGGCGACCTGCCGGAAGTGGAGTTGAGCTGGCTGCTGCCGGAGCAGGACCTGCCCGAGGCGCGGCGCCTGAGCCGTGGCTACACCCTGCATCTGGACCTGCAGCCGCAGGCGCCGAACCGCCTGGCCGGCGACTTCCATCTCGTATTGCCACCGCGCTTCAAGACCAGCCTCAGCGGTCGCGTCGAGCTGTACCGTGATCGTCTGCGCTATGTCGATGACCAGGTCGATGCGCGTTTCGATTCCCGTGACACCATCGCCCATGTACTGCAGGACTATCTGCAACGGCGCTTCGCCACGCGCGAGGTGCGCGAATTGAAACTGCCGCTGTTCACCTTCGAAGGCGATACCCTGGAGCTGCAGGTCGACGCACGGATCGACGGGCGTAGCGAGCGCCTGCCAGTGCGCCTGCTCAAGCGTGCCGAGTCCGGCTGGGCCGTGGAGGGCGATCGCTTCCCGGCACTGCCCGCCGTTGCCACGGCCCAGGTTGCGCAGCCGCGTGAAGCGGCGCCAGTCGAGGAACGCCTGAGTCGCCCGGCCGACCGCCGGCAGCGCTTCAGCCTGGCGCGCCTGCAGCGTAACCCTGAGCAATACCGCAATCTCAGCATGCGCCTGAGCCGCGCCAACGGCGGTACGGTCGAGGGCCGCTTCGTCGGTGTCGACGCCGACGGCAGCATTCGCCTCAGCCAGCAGATGGGCAGCGGCGGTGGCCAGGCCAGCTTCAGTTTCCAGCCGGAAGAAATTGGCCGTTTGGAGTTGCTCGAACCCTAAGCCCTTGAAATTGATTGCGCTGCCCCCATCTGCAGGACATCCGCCGCTTGAGCGGCATAGTCCTGCATGTGGAGTTAGACGACCATGAGTGTGGAAACTCAAAAAGAAACCCTGGGCTTCCAGACCGAGGTGAAGCAACTGCTTCACCTGATGATCCATTCCCTGTACTCGAACAAGGAAATCTTCCTGCGCGAGTTGATTTCCAATGCTTCCGACGCCGCTGACAAACTGCGTTTCGAGGCGTTGGCCAAGCCCGAGCTGCTCGAAGGCGGCGCCGAGCTGAAGATCCGCCTGTCCTTCGACAAGGATGCCAAGACCGTTACCCTCGAAGACAACGGCATCGGCATGAACCGCGAGGAGGTCATCGCGCACCTGGGCACCATCGCCAAGTCCGGCACGGCCGACTTCCTGAAGAACCTCTCCGGTGACCAGAAGAAGGATTCGCACCTGATCGGTCAGTTCGGTGTGGGCTTCTATTCGGCGTTTATCGTCGCCGATCAGGTCGAGGTGTTCAGCCGCCGCGCCGGTACTCCGGCCAGCGAGGGTGTGCACTGGTCGAGCAAAGGCGAGGGCGAGTTCGAAGTTGCCACCATCGACAAGGCCGAGCGCGGCACGCGTATCGTCCTGCACCTCAAGAGCGGCGTAGAAGAGTTCGCCGATGGCTGGCGCCTGCGCAACATCGTCAAGAAGTACTCCGACCATATCGCGCTGCCCATCGAGCTGCCGAAGGAGCACCACGGTGACGACAAGCCCGCGGAAGTCGAGTGGGAAACCGTCAACCGTGCCAGCGCCTTGTGGACCCGCCCGCGTACCGAGATCAAGGACGAGGAATACCAGGAGTTCTACAAGCACGTCGGCCATGACTTCGAGAACCCACTGAGCTGGAGCCACAACAAGGTCGAAGGCAAGCTGGAGTACACCTCGCTGTTGTACGTGCCGGCTCGTGCGCCGTTCGATCTGTACCATCGCGAAGCGCCCAAGGGCCTCAAGCTCTACGTGCAGCGCGTATTCATCATGGATCAGGCCGACCAGTTCCTGCCGCTGTACCTGCGCTTCATCAAGGGCGTGGTCGACTCCAACGACCTGTCGCTGAACGTTTCCCGCGAAATCCTGCAGTCCGGCCCGGTCATCGATTCGATGAAGTCGGCGTTGACCAAGCGCGTGCTGGACATGCTGGAGAAGCTGGCCAAGGACAAGCCGGACGACTACAAGGCGTTCTGGAAGGCCTTCGGCCAGGTGCTCAAGGAAGGCCCGGCGGAAGACTTCGCCAACAAGGAAAAGATTGCCGGCCTGCTGCGTTTCGCCTCCACTGCAGGCGAGGGCGACGAGCAGTCGGTGTCGCTGGCCGACTACCTCGGCCGCGTCCGGGAAGGCCAGGACAAGATTTACTACCTAACCGGCGAATCCTACGCGCAGATCAAGAACAGCCCGCACCTGGAAGTGTTCCGCAAGAAGGGCATCGAAGTGCTGCTGCTCACTGATCGTATCGACGAGTGGCTGATGAGCTACCTGACCGAGTTCGACGGCAAGCAGTTCGTCGATGTGGCGCGTGGCGACCTGGACCTGGGCAAGCTGGACTCGGAAGAGGACAAGAAGGCTCAGGAAGAGGTAGCCAAGGCCAAGGAAGGGCTGATCGAGCGCCTCAAGGGTGCGCTGGGTGAGCAGGTGGCCGAGGTGCGCGTCTCGCACCGCCTCACCGATTCCCCGGCGATTCTCGCCATCGGTGAGCAGGACCTGGGCCTGCAGATGCGCCAGATTCTCGAAGCCAGCGGGCAGAAGGTGCCGGATGCCAAGCCGATCTTCGAGTTCAACCCCGGCCACCCGCTGATCGAGCGCCTGGACGCCGAGCCGGACGAAGATCGCTTCGCCGACCTGTCGCACATTCTCTTCGACCAGGCCGCGCTGGCCGCGGGCGACAGCCTGAAAGACCCGGCCGCTTATGTGCAGCGCCTGAACAAACTGCTGGTGGAACTCTCCGCCTGATTGATCAGGTAATAGGACAAGCCCGCTTCGGCGGGCTTTTCTATGGGTGCGATTGATCGGCTTTAATTGACAAGTGCGATGCCGTCGTTTCAGATGCTGGCAAATAGCCGGCGCTCTGTCGCGTCCTGGGGTTGTATGTCGCTTTTCGAGCTGTTCTTCATCATGGGCGCGGATCCCGGTGTCCTCGTGCTCAGTCGCTACGATCCCCAGTTGGTGCTGTTGTCGCTGGCGATTGCCGTGTTCGCCGCCGGCATGGCATTGCAATTGGCCGGCGAGGCACGCGACAGCTCGCATCCGCTCGCTCGGCAGATCACCATCTTCACTGGTTCGCTCGCCCTCGGCGGCGGCATCTGGTCCATGCACTTTCTCGGCATGCTGGCGTTCGAGCTGTGCGCGGCGGTGCGTTTCGATCTGGGCATAACCCTGCTGTCCATGTTGCCGAGCCTGGCCGCTTCCTGGGTCGCGCTGAGCCTGCTGGCGCGGCGCGATCTGAGTCTGCTGCAACTGTGCGTCGGTGGCGTGCTGGTCGGCGCCGGTATCGGCGCGATGCATTACAGTGGCATGGCGGCGATGCAGATGGCGCCGCTGCTGCGTTATGACCCCTGGATGTTCGCCCTGTCGATCATTGTCGCGGTGGCCCTGGCCATTCTGGCGCTATGGGTGCGTTTCGGCCTGGAGGGGCGCTTGCCGACGCGCTGGGCGCTATTGCTCAGCGCCCTGGTGATGGGCCTGGCGATCAGCGGCATGCATTACACCGGCATGGCGGCGGCGCGTTTCGTAGGAACGCCCGAGTCGCAAACGCCGATGGCCGTGGTCGACAGCGGTTACATCGCCATTGCCATCACGCTGACGACCGTCGCCCTGACGGTCTTCGTGGTCGCGGTCAACACGCTGCTGCGCTACCGGCACATGAGCCATCAACTCAAGGCCAGTGAACAGCACCTGCTCTCCATCTTCGATACCGCGCTGGACGCGATCATCACGGTCGATCATACCGGTACGTTACGTTCGGCCAACCGTGCGGTGTCTCGCCTGTTCGGCTGGACGCCGCAGGAGCTGGATGGTCAGCACATGAGCATGCTGGTGCCGGCTCGCCATATCGACCAGGTTGAAACGCTGCTGGCCGACTACCTCAGGACCGGGCGACTGACCATGGTGGCGGGCGAGCAGGAGCTGGTCTGCCTGACCCGCGACGGCGAAGAGAAGCCGGTGCGCATCAGCGTGGGTATCACGCATGCCGGCAGCCGCCCATTGTTCGTGGTGTTCGTCGCCGACATCAGCGAACGCCAGCGAATGGAGAGGGCGCTGCGTGACAGCGAACAGCAGTACCGCTCGCTGATCAGCAATATTCCCGGCGTCTCGTTCCGCTGCCTGCTGGACCGCGACTGGAGCATGCTGTTCATCAGCGACGCGGTGCAGAACCTGACCGGCTACAGCGCCGAGGATTTCATCGAGCGGCGCTGCTCGATCGCCGACCTGTATCACCCGGACGACTACCAGCCCACCGCCGACAAGGTGGCCCTGGCGGTCGAGCAGGGGAGCAACTACACGGTGGAGTACCGGCTGTTCGACCGCGAGGGCCGGGAGCACTGGATCTGGGAGAGCGGCAGCGCCGTTTGCGACGAGCAGGGCGTGCCGCACTGGATCGACGGTGTTCTCATCGATCAGACCGAAACCAAGCGGCGTAATGCCGAGTACGAGGGCAAGGTCACGGCGATCAGCAAGGCGATGGCGCTGATCGAGTTCGACCTGAGCGGCGAAATCCTCGACATCAACGACAATGCCCTGGCCCTGTTCGGTTATGACCGGGAAGAAGTGGTCGGGCATCACCACGCCATGTTCTGCGCCGCCGAACTGGTGACCAGCGATGCCTACCGTCAGTTGTGGGCGGACCTGCGCGCCGGGCATTTCCGTACCGGCGAATACCAGCGCATCGGCAAGGGCGGACGGGAAGTCTGGATTCAGGCCAGCTACAACCCCATCCTCGATGGCGACGGCAAGCCGTTCAAGGTGGTCAAACTGGCGACCGACCTGACCCCGCGGCGCGTGATGGAGCAGGAGCTGCGTGCGGCGCGCGATCGCGCCGAAGCCGCCGCCGCCGCGCGCAGCAGCTTCCTGGCCAATATGAGCCATGAAATCCGTACGCCGATGAACGCCATCATCGGCTTTACCGACCTGCTGCTGGAAACCCAGCTGTCGGCCGAGCAGCGCCGTCACCTGAGTACCGTGCAGCATTCGTCGCGCTCGCTGCTGGGCCTGCTCAATGACATCCTCGATACCGCCAAGCTCGACCGCGGCGCCATCGAGCTGGAACAGCTGGATTTCTCCCTGCGCGAACTGTGCGAGCAGGTGGTCGCAACGCAGCGCCTGACAGCCGAAAGCAAGGGGCTGCAGCTGCATCTGGACTACCCGGCCACGACCGCCGAGCTCTTCTGTGGCGACCCACTGCGTTTGCAGCAAGTACTCACCAACCTAGTGGGCAATGCGGTCAAATTCACCTTGAACGGTGAGATTCGCCTCAAAGTCACGGGCGAGCCCGGCGCGTTGCGCCTGGTCATTCAGGACACCGGTATCGGCATTGCTGCCGACCGCCTGGAGAAGATATTCGAGCCCTTCGCCCAGGCCGACGCGTCGATGAGCCGGCGCTTCGGCGGTACCGGCCTCGGCACCACGATTTCCCGGCAATTGGTCGAACTCATGGGCGGTCGCCTGCGGGCCGAGAGCGTCGAAGGGCAGGGCAGTTGCTTCAGCGTCGAGCTCCCGCTGCGTGCGGGCAAGCGGTTGGTTTCGCAGCAACGTGCGGCGCTGCCGGAGCTGGGGCAGTTGAACATTCTCGCTGCCGACGACGTGCCACAGAACCTGGAGCTGCTGCAGTTGACCCTGGAACATTTCGGCCATCGCGTGCGCTGCGTTGCCGATGGCGAAGGGGCCCTGCAGGCGTTTACCGAAGACCGCTTCGACCTGATTCTGATGGATGTGCAGATGCCGGGTGTGGACGGTCTCGAGGCGTCGCGGCGCATCCGTCAGTTGGAAGCCGGCGAGGGCCGCAAGCCGGTACCGATCATCGCGCTGACCGCCAGCGTGCTCGATCGTGATCGCCAGGCGGCGCTGGATGCGGGGATGAATGCTTTTGCCTCCAAGCCCCTGGACCTCGACGGGCTGATGTGGGAAATCGCGCGTCTGCTAGGTTTGAACGAAGCGCCTAGCGCCGTGGCGAGTGCTGCCAGCGGCGCCGCCAATGCCAACATGTTCGACTGGGTCCGCGGCAGCGCCCTGTGGGGCGGGCCGTTACGCATGGCCCAGGCAATCGCAGCCTTCGTCGCCGAGCAGGGCGACCTGGTGGCGCGCATGAGCCAAATGCTGGCGACGCAGCGATGGGATGAAGGGCAGGCCCTTGCGCATCGCCTGCATGGTGCCGCGAGCAACCTGGCGTTGATGCATCTGAGCGGTCTTGGCCGGGCCATCGACCAGGCGTTCGAGGCAAGAGACGAGTATCGCCTGCGCGAACTGCTCGGCGAGCTCGAACAGGCCTTGCAGGCTGTCGTCGAGCGGGTGCCGCTGGTGCCGGAACACGGCCGCGCGGCAGAGGCTGCGAGCGTCGACCTTGGCCTACTGAGTGAGCTCGCCGATCAGCTGCGTATCGCCCTGGAGCGTGGCAGCCTCGACGACACGGCGCTGGCGAGCATGGAGCGGTCTGCACGCGGCACGCCCTGCGCCGGCATTGTGAACGACCTGCGCCAGGCGCTGGATGACTTCGACTTCGATCAGGCGCTGTTGTTGCTCGATCAACTGTCCCTGCGATTGCAAGGCGAGGAAACCATCTGATCATGACTCTTGCTGCCGATACGCGCCCTCTGTTGCTGCTGGTCGATGACGAACCTACCAACCTGCAGGTGCTGCGCCATATCCTGCAGGACGACTATCGTCTGTTGTTCGCCAAGGAAGGTGCTCGTGCGCTGGAAATGGTCGAGCGCGAACGGCCTGACCTGATCTTGCTAGATGTCATGATGCCGGGCCTGACCGGCTTCGAGGTGTGCGCAGCGCTCAAGGCCAACCCGCTGCTGGAGGCCATTCCGGTGATCTTCGTCACCGCCCTGGGCGAGGTCGAAGACGAGGCGCGCGGCTTTGAAGTCGGTGCCGTCGACTATGTCACCAAGCCGGTCAGCCCGCCCATCGTGCGTGCTCGCGTGCGCACCCATCTATCGCTGGTGCGTGTCGAGGAACTCAGGCAGACGCGCCTGCAGATCGTCCAGCGCCTGGGCATGGCGGCCGAGTACAAGGACAACGAGACGGGCCTGCACGTGATCCGCATGAGCCATTTTTCCAAGGTGCTGGCACTGGCCGCGGGCTTCAGCGAAAGCGCCGCGGAGGAGTTGCTCAACGCTGCGCCGATGCACGATGTCGGCAAGATCGGCATCCCCGATGCCGTGCTGCGCAAGCCGGGCAAGCTCAACGATGAGGAATGGCAGGTGATGCGTCAGCACGTGGAGATCGGCGCGCGAATCATCGGCGAGCACAGCTCGGGGCTGTTGCGCACGGCGCATCGGATCGCCCTGTCGCACCACGAGAAGTGGGACGGTAGCGGCTACCCCAACGGTCTGCGTGGCGAAGACATTCCCCTGGAGGGGCGTATCGTCGCCATCGCCGATGTGTTCGACGCGCTGACCAGCGTGCGCCCCTACAAGCAGGCCTGGTCCGTGGAGGCCGCGCTCGACTTTCTCCGCGAGCAGAGTGGCCGTCATTTCGATCCGCAGTTGGTCGAGCTGTTCATCGCATGCTTGCCGGAGATCCTGCAGATCAAGGAACGCTGGGCCGAGCAATCTGCCGCCTGAAACCTTCTGTCTAAAACCCGCGCGTCGGCGATTTGGCCATTAGCGTCAGCGCGGCTATTGTTAAGGGCCTACCATTGCCAAGGGCAGGCCTCACCATGCAGAAGAAAACACTGGTTCCCCTGTTGTGCGCGGCGTTCGCCGGTCTCGCCGATGCAGCTGTCGTGACCAAGACGATTCCCTACGAGATCGATGGCGAAGCCTTCGAAGGCGTGCTGGTGTACGACGATTCGGTGACCACGCCGCGCCCTGGGCTGCTCGCCGTTCCCAACTGGATGGGGGTGAATGAAGACACCGTCGCCAAGGCCGCCCGTGCGGCCGGTGACAAGTATGTGGTGTTCGTCGCCGACATGTATGGCAAGTCGATTCGCCCGAGCAATGCCGAAGAGGCCGGCGCCGCGGCGAGCAAGGTCCGCGCCGATCGTCCGCTGATGCGCAAGCGCGCCCAGGCTGCAGTGGATGTGCTCAAGGCGCAAGATGGCGAGGTGGCGCTGGATCTGGACAAACTGGGTGCCATCGGCTTCTGCTTCGGCGGTGGCACGGTGCTGGAACTCGCCCGTTCGGGCGCGCCGCTCAAGGGCTTCGTGTCCTTCCACGGCAACCTGGACACACCCAATCCGGCCGATGCCAAGAACATCAAGGCGCCGGTGCTGGTGCTGCATGGCGCGGACGATCCGGCCGTGCCGCAGGAGCAGGTCGACGGTTTCGTCGCCGAGATGAAGGCGGCCAAGACCGACTGGCAACTGGTCAGCTACGGTGGCGCGGTGCACTCGTTCACCAACCCCAAGGCGAATGTGCCGGGGCGTAACGAATACCACCCGGTGGTGGCGGCGCGGGCCTTCAAGGCGATGAACGATCTGTTCGATGAGGTGTTCGCCGAGCAGTGACAGCGCTTTTGTCAGGCGTCGAACAAAAGGCTGCGCCTGCTGGGCGCAGCCTTTTTTCGTCTTACTTCGCAGGCAGCACGGCGATGTCGATGATGCCGTCCGGCAGTTCGGCGATGTCGCCCAGCGTGGTGGGCTTGCCGCTATCCAGATCCAGCTGGTGCAGGGTCTTGCCGGTCAGCACGTAGGCCGTGCTGCCACCCTTGCCATCGCTGGCGATGTCCATGGCGGCCGCCTTAAGACCATCGGTGACCTTGCCGACTTCCTGCTGCACGCCGTCGTTCGGCGGGTTTTGCAGCATCAGGCTGCCACTGGCCAGGTCGATGTTGTACAGCGCGGTGCTCTGGGTACCGGCATAGGTATTGGTATAGGCACCGGCCACCACTTTGGGTTGCTTGCCGGCGTAAGGGCCATCGGCGGCGTAAGCGACCTTGCCGTCTACGGCGACTTCACCGGTATCGACGTTTACCCGCAGGCTGGTGCCGTCCGGGCCGAGCAGGCGCAGGCGGTCGGCTACCGGGTTGAAGTCGACCACGGCCTGGCCGCTGCCAGCCAGTGCGGTTTGCAGTTTGCTGCCTGCCGTTGCCTTGCCGCTGGCTATGTCCAGGGTGTAGAGCTGATCGGTGCCGCTGAGGGCGTAGACCTGGCCGCTGGCCGGGCGCACATCCAGGCCGCGCAGGTCGCTGGCACCGCTGACGGCCATGCTGCCGGTAACCTTGAGGCTGGTGACATCGACTTTGAACAGCTTGCCATCGGCACCCAGTGCGAGCAGTTCGGTGGCGCTGGCGGCACCTGCGCTGAGGGTCAACAGGCCAGCGGTGCAGAAGCTAGTGATGCGTTTCATGATTGTTCCTCATAAAAAGGATTCAGCATCGAGACGAAGCCGACGAGCCGGCTTCGCAGGTGCCTCGACGAAACACCTGTGAGCTATACCCGTGAGGAACGGGGTTGGATGTCCGCGGATAAAAATATTTTCCGCCGCGTGATCGGTCGTTTGGACGATTGCCGGCTGTGTAGCCGGCAACCCGTTCAGTTGGTGCTGGCCAGCACGGCGCGGCCGATATACAGCACCGGGCCGCTCGGACGGTTGTACGGCGAGCCGCCGGCCGGTTCTAGGGTCAGCTCGAACAGCTGGCCGGCCTGCACGGTACCGATCTGCTCGGCTGGCAGGCGCAGCGGCTGGCCGGCTTCGACCAGGCCCAGCGAGCGCGGACCGTCGGCCGGATCGATCAGCGTCCAGAACTGCAGGGCGCGGCCCTCAGGCACCTGGTCGGCGACCAGCGGGTCGAGCGTCAGCGTGCCATCGCGAGCGACCTGTATGACCCAGCCAGGCTTGGCCGCTTCGCCAGGTTGCTGCAGCACCACGGTGTAGCGCTCGCCGGTGATATCCGGGGCGCGCAACATCGGCATCAGCACAGCGACGAGCAGCGCCATGGCCAGCGCGGCAGCGGTCAGGCGCCAGGTCAGCAGGCTGTTCCACCGGGTGGCCAATGGGCTGGCCCGTGGCGCTTCGTGCAGACCCAGACTCTGCCGGATGCGCGGCCAGAGCGCCTGGGAGGGTGCGTGCGCTGGCAGTCGGTCGCTCAGTTCGAGAAAGTGCCGCTCCCACTCCAGGGCGATGCGGGCGGCATCTTCATCCTCTTCGAGCAATTGGCGCACCTCGGTGGCTTCAGGCTCCTCGAGCAAGCCGAGCAGGTATTCGCCGATCAGGGCGCGACGTTCTTCGCGGTCGTGCGGAATCATGCTTGCAGACACTCCTGCAGCGCGCGCAGGCCGGCGCGGATACGGCCCTTGATAGTGCCCAGCGGTGTACTCAGGCGGCTGGCGATCTGCTCGTGGGTCAGACCACGGTAGAACGCCAGCAGGATCGGGTGGCGGCGCGGCCTTTCCAGACGTTGCAGGCAACGTCGCAGCAAGCGCTGTTCGGATCGCTCCAGCGCCTGCGCCTCGGCCTGCGGGCTGTCGTCCAGCACGCGCTCGATGAACTCATCGTCGACCTCGGCATGCCGGCCGCCACTGCGCAGGGCGTTGAGCACGCGGTAGCGCAGGATGCTATGCACCCAGGCACGGCCGCTACCCAGATCGCGTCGATAACGCACGGCGTGTTGCCAGATGCGTACGAAGGCATCGTGCAGGCAATCCTCGGCGATGTCGCGGCGGCCCAGCATGCTGATGGCCAGGCCGAGCAGTTGCCCGGCCTCTTGCCGATAGAGCGCCTGGAAGGCACGCTCGTCTCCGCGTGCGCAGGCTTCCAGGGTGCTTTCGTAATCGAACTCGCGATCTGCCATGGGTCATCCGTTGGCCTGAGAAATCCGCATGCAGCTTATACCCGCCAGCGGGCGTGCCGGATCACGCCGGCGTAACAAAAAATCCGCTGCGCAATACAATCGCCGTTCACAGCCCATACGCTTCGCCGAGCGAAACCCAGCGCTCCAGCGGGCCCTTGCGCGAGGCGTAGCGGATCAGTAGCCAGTCTCCCTGCTGGTCCAGCACCTCGCAGACGTCACCCTCGATCAGGTAGGCCTTGGTCCGACTCGTTGCGTCCGGGCGCTGGTGCAGGTACAGGCGCGCGTTGGGCACGGTCCAGGTCCGTGGCTGGTCATCATCGTCAAGGGCGCGGCTGGCGATGATCCTGCCCTGAGGGTCGAGCGTCTTCTCGAACAGCGGGAAGAATACCGGGGCGTCCGGGTCATAGGCGTGGTTGACCTGCAGGGTCTTGTACAGCCAGGGTACGCCGGCGTCATCGAAGCGATAGGCGTCGTGATACCAGCGCGGCCCGCTGCGGCAGTGGCTGTACAGCGCGCGTTCGTCGAGGTTGGGCTGCAGCTCCGACAGTTGCGAGCAATTGGCGCGCTCGCTCAGTTCGGGCGGCAGCTGCAGCAGTTCGAAGCGGCGCTCGGCGGGGCGATACAGGTAGAGATGGTAGACGGAGTTGACCATCCCCACCGGTACGCGAATGGCCAGGTCGAGATGACCGTCGAAATCATAGTCCTCGACGTAGAAGCTCGGCGCTTCCACTTCGTTGCCTTCGGGGATGTCTAGTTCGAGACGAGTGCCGTCTGGCTGCTGCAGGACATAGCGCTCGCCTTGCTGCTGTACCTGGGCATGTTGTTCTGGTTCAGGTTCGAAACGGGGAAGGTCGGCCAGGGCCAGCGTGGGCAACAGTAGCAGGCCGAAGAGGGGGCGATAGAGGGGCAAGAGGGCAGTCCTTTGCGAGTGACAGGCGCTTTGTGCGCCTGTCTTCATTGGCGTCAGCGCGGCAGTTCGATGCGCGTGGTTTCCCCAGGTACCTGCGGCCAGTCCCCGGCGGCCCAGCGCTGGCGGGCCTGGTCGATCAGTTCCGGCGTGCTGGCGACGAAGTTCCAGTTCATCCGCCGTGTTCCGATGGGCTCGCCGCCGACCAGCGCCAGGTGGCATTCGCCGCAGGCGCTGAGCAGCGGGGTCGCGCCGGCCGGGATTACCGCCATGGTGTGCGCCGGCAGCGTTTCGCCGTCCAGCTCGGCTTCGCCTGCGATCAGATACAGCGCGCGTTCGCTGTACTCATCCGGGATCAGCAGGTTGGCACCGGCAGCCAGGCGCAACTCGGCGTAGAGCGTTGGCGAGCGAACCGGTACCGGCGATTCCAGGCAAAAGCCGGCGCCGGCGATCAGGGTGATCTGCACGCCCATGGCCTCGCTACGTGGCAGCGAATCGGCCGGGTGGTGGCTGTAAGCCGGCTCGCATTGCTCATCGGCTTCCGGCAGCGCCAGCCACACCTGCAGGCCGTGCATCCGCTTGTTCTGGCCGATCTGCTCGGGCGGCGTGCGCTCGACGTGAGCAACGGCGCGTCCGGCCGTCATCCAGCTGACCTCGCCGGGGCCGACCAGCTGATCGGAGCCGAGGCTGTCCTTGTGCTGCAACTGGCCTTCGAATAGGTAGGTGAGGGTGGACAGGCCGATATGCGGATGCTGAGCGATGTTCATGCCGCTGCTGGCGGGGTAGTCCTGCTCGAGCATGTGGTCGAAGAAAACGAAGGGGCCGATGCTGCGAAAACGTGCCGAGGGCAGGGGGCGCAGAATCGGCTGGCCGGCGACGTCTTCGGCGCGCGGGCGGATAAGCTGCAGTTCGCTCATGCCTGCGCTCCGGCCAGGCGGGTTTCCACCTGGATATCGGTGGTGGTCATCAGCTTGTGGATCGGGCACTTGTCGGCGACGCGCAGCAGTTGCAGGCGCTGCGCATCGTCCAGCGGCCCCTTGAGCGACAGCTCGATGATCAGGTGATAGTTGCCTTCGCGCTCTTCGCTGTCGTCCCGCTCGACGCTGACGTCGATGCCTTCCAGCGGCAGGCCGCGCTGGCGCGCATAGAGCAGCAGGGTCATGGCCTTGCAGGTGCCGAGCGAGGCGTCGAACAGATCGTGTGGGTCGGGGCCGGCCCCGTCACCACCAAGCTCGGGCGAAACGTCGCCGAGCAACTGGTGAGAACCGATTTCGATCTGCTGCTGCAGACCCTTGCTGTTGTGAATGCGGATCATGACGCTTCCTTGGTAGGCGTGACGGCAATGGCCGCCAGCCTAGCGTAGGCAGGCCCGATCACACCAGTGCCGAGAGCCTTACATCGGCGCCCAATACCCGCAGCAGGCGTTCCTGACCATCAATGATGGGCACCGACACGGTAAAGCAGAAATCGTCGGTCGCCGAAGAGCGATAGACCTGGGTGATATGCGCCTGCATTTGCTCGGCAGCGGCGCGGAACCAGGGGCGCTGGCTCCAGTCGCGGCCGCGACAACTGGTGTTTTCGTTGTGTGCCACGTCGGCGGCGAAAATGTTTTCGGAAATCTGCACGCCGCGGCTGTCGACCAGGTAGAACAGCTCGAAACGGCTGTCGCGCGCGAGCGTCTCGCCAAGCAGGCGTTCGGCGGCCGTCATGTCGCCGGCCAGTTCGGACCGTGTCGCCAGCTGCTCGACGCTGGCGCGCACGGCTGCGTGAATTTCCAGGCGGAAGTCGCCAAGCCCGGCGAGCAGGCGGTCGCCGTCCTCGCGTACGGCCTTGCTGTGATGCAGCACCTGGCCGGCTTTGCCAAGCAGCTCGCCTGCGACCTGGGCTATGTTTTGCACGTCGCCGTTGATCGAGCGCACGGCCTGGCCGATCTGCTCGGTGCCCGCGGCGATCTGCCCGACCTGAGCGTCGAGACGGTCCATGGCCCGGCGCGTGCTGTCCAGGCCCTGGCTGACCGCGAGAATGCCGCTGCGACCGTCGGCCACGGCCTGATTCATATGCTGGCCGGCATCACCGAGCTGGTGCATGCCTTCACGAAAGCGTTCGATGATGCCGCTGACCTGGCCAGTGGCATCGGTGGTGTGGCCGGCCAGGCGGCGAACTTCCTCGGCGACCACGGCGAAGCCACGGCCATGTTCGCCAGCGCGAGCGGCCTCGATGGCGGCGTTCAGCGCCAGCAGATTGGTCTGCTGTGAGATGCTGGCGATCACGCCGATGACCTTGCTCACTTCGTCCAGCTGCCCGGCCAGTTGCCCGATGACCTGAGCCAGTTGCGCCTCGCTGGCATCGATCACTTCGACCTGGCGCAGCACCGCCTCGCCACTTTGCTGACATTGGTGCAGGGTTGCCGACACTTGCGCGGAAAGCCGCGCGACTTCTCCGGTACCCGGCACCAGCTCGACATCCAGGGTAGTGGTGACTTGCTCGCTGGCGCTGGCGATGAGTTCCGAGGACTGCGCCAGGGTCTGCCCGCTCTGCTGGTTGGCGGCGGCGATACGCGCCAGTTGCGGCGCATGTGCAGCAATGCCGACAGCAGCGCCAAGGCTGGTGCGAATGCGTTCCTGAAGGCTGGCACTGAAATCGTTCAGGCGCACCATCCACTGATGGTGCTCGGGCAGGCGGGTGGTGAGGTCGTGCCGGTGAAAGAGCGCGTTCAATGCGGTTTCGCCTTCGCTCTGGCGGGCCCGCCTGCGCAGTAACTGCAACATGATGATTCCCCTGTCTGGTCTGACGGGGACGTTGCAAGCCAGGTGCCACTATCTGCCAGCGTTTCCGTGGCCCGTTCCGCGCCTTGAGCTGGCTATTGATGTGCTGCGTTGGTGCGCGCTTAGCCCGCACGCTTCATCGAAGTGCGCCGGCGCGCTGTTGGCCCGCCGAACTTGCCCAGCGAGTCGGCGGTCTATGCTGCTCGAACCGTCAGGAGGACTTGCCTTGCTCAAATCTCGAACGATGCCATGGATACTTGCGCTCGGTGCGGTGATCGCCTGCAGCGCCCAGGCCAGGGAGTACCGCTACAGCGACGCTCATCTGCACTATGTCGACTTCTTCCAGGAAAGCGCCGGGATGGATGAGTTGCTGGAGAAGATGGCGGAGAACAACGTCGATCATGTGATGTTCTCCGGCATTCCGGTGGCCAAGAAGTGGGACGAAGACGAGCCCAAGCGCCCACGCTATTACGCGGGGGACGATGCCAATGCCTACTGGTACAGCGCGACCGATGTCTTCATCGCCGCTGCCTACAAGCGCCTGCCGGCCGAGCAGCGTAAGCGCTTCCATCCGTTTCTTTCCGGCTTCAACCCCAATGACAAGAACGCCGATGCCCATATCCGCCGCATGCTCGAGCTGGACCCCGGCTTGTGGCAGGGCATCGGTGAGGTCTTCACCCGGCATGACGATCTCACCGCGCTGATCCATGGCAGTGCGCCGCGCGCCAACAACGAGGCGCTGGCACGGGTGTTTCACCTGGCAGCCGAATACGACCTGCCGGTGATGCTGCATTCGAACATCACCTCCAAGCGCGAGCGTGAGCCGATCTACCTGGAGGAAATCGAGGCGCCGCTGCGTAACCACCCGCATGTGCGTTTCATCTGGGCGCATGCCGGTACCAGCGCCGAGATTCATCGCCACCAGGAAAAGCTCGACTTCCTGATGGATACGGTCGAGCGCATGCTGGGCCAGTACCCGAACCTGTACATCGACCTGTCCTGGACCATGCTGCGGCCCTATCTGCTGGATGAGAACGGCAAACCCGACGAGAAATGGGTGCATCTGGTCAGCAGCTATCCGGAGCGCTTCATGCTTGGCTCCGACGTGGTTGGGCGCTTCGGTAACCTGGGCGAGTACATGAAGGGCTTCGATCCCTTCCTCGATGCACTGCCCGAGGACGTCGCGCACAAGGTCGCGCGTGACAATTTCCTTTCCATTTTGCCGCGACGCGTGCAGGCCGAGCTGGATCGTTAGCGGCGCAGTCTTGCGGGGGCGGCGCGCCGCAGGACGTGATGGCCTTCGAAGTCACCGAGCGCCGCAGTGGTGCCCGGCGACCACAGGCTCGCCGGGCAGCGTTTAACGGTTGATCAGAGCAGAATGGTCGCCCAGGTCAGGGCGATCATCAGCAGCGCAACCATCTGCGCCGCGCTGCCCATGTCCTTGGCCTGCTTGGATAGCGGGTGCAGGTTCAGCGAGATGCGGTCGACGGCTGCCTCGATGGCGGAGTTGAGCAGCTCCACCACCAGTGCCAGCAGCGGCACTATTACCAGCAACGCACGTTCTGCGCGGCTGACATCGACCAGCCCGGCCAGCGGCAGCAGTAGCAGATTCAGCCAGACCAGTTGACGAAAGGCCGCTTCGCCCTGATAAGCCGCGCGCAGCCCGGCCAGCGAGTAGCCGTTGGCGTCAAGGATGCGTGCCAGGCCGCGGCGCCCCTTGAAGGACAGAGCGTCCAGATCGTAGCTGTCGTTCATGGTTGCAACCCACCCCTGGGATCGTTCAGGGCCTGCTGGTAGGCCTGGCGCAGGTAACTCAGGTCCGCGTCGGGCATGGTTCCGCGATGTCGGTCCAACTGGTCCAGGTCGCGCCGCGAGGCGCTGGCGGCACGCCAGCGTCGCCGGCTTTTCTCCAGATCCAGCAGGGCGATCTCCACATCGCCATCGCTACGGGCTTTGACGAACAGGTGCTTGGCATAGCAGCAGCCGTGTTGCCAGCCGCCCAGGTGCAGGCGTGCCAGGGTCGCGGCCAGGCGTTGCAACATAGCCTGGTTGAGCTGTGGCGTTCGGGGCTCGCTGTACCAGTGCTCCAGGCTGACGAAGCCTGGCAATGCTTCGGTGACCAGCAACGCCTGCCAGCGACCGGCCTGTTTGCGCGCTGAGCAGTAAACGATGTTCGGTGTGCGAATGCCGAGGCGGGCGAAGGCGCGATAGGCCTGCAGCTCACGCAGAATGGTAGGCCTGCCCAAAGGGTGGCGTAGCGAGCGACAGGTGTGCCCGCTCTGGCGTTTGCAGTAAAGCAGCGGCCTGCTGCTATCCCAGTGTTGCAACAGACGCACGCCGCTTTCGCCGCCGCGCCGCTGGTTGGCTGGCTCGACCCATTCGCCAGGGCTGTGCCACCAGCGATCGAACTCGGTAGAGGGCAGGGCGGCCAGCGCTTGTTCGCTGAGGACTCCCATGTCAGGCCACCTTGCGCAGCACGTAGGTGCGCCACATGGCGTAGCCGGGCAGGAAGTCCAGGTGGCCGAGTATGGCGAAGCCTGCCTGGCGGAACTCATCCTCCAGCGTCTTGCGAGGAACGACGAAGCGGTTCTGATTCTGCTCTGCACGGCCCTGAGCGGCGCGCCGGGCCTCCAGGCGCCGACGTTTCCAGGCCTTGTAGTTGCCGTCGACCCACAGCGAGACGATCACCGTGTCGCGGCTGACTCGATGGAACTCGCGAAGGATGGCCAGACGGTGCTCGGCCGACTCGATGTGATGAAGCAGGCGAATGCAGAAGATGCAGTCCACTGCATTGGCACTCAGGTCGATAGCGAAGGCCGAGGTGCGCAGACTGTTGACCCTCGCCACCACCTCGGGTGCCTGCGCGGCACGCGCGGTGGCAAGCATGTCGGCAGAGTTGTCGGCGGCCAAGATCACCCGGTTCGGCTGTTCGCAAAGCATCGGCCAGAAGCGGCCGGCGCCGCAGGGCAGGTCGAGTACCAGGTTCGGCTGACCGGCCAGCTGCAATGCACGACGCGCTACCTGTACATCGCGCCAGTGCGACATGCGCCGGGACAAACCGTCCTGATGTTTGTGCAGGTATTGCTGGGCGTGGTCGAAATCGTACTTGCGGGAAAAATCCAGTTCGATGGGGCTGGGCTTGGGCATGACGAACGTCCCTTGATGGAGATGTTCGCCACCTTAGGGAGTCGCGCATCAAGGTCCCGTCAAAGGGACGTGAAAATTTCGTCAAGCGCCATTGTTGAGCGTCACGCGAAAGCGTGTATGGCCCGGCTCACTCTCCAGGTTGACCTGCCAGCCCTGTTTGGCGCAGATGCGCTTGACCAGCGACAGGCCAAGGCCGAGGCCCTCGCCGCGGGCCTGGACGCCGCGTACGAAAGGCTGGAAGATCCGCTCGTGCTGCTCGGCAGGAATGCCGGCACCACTGTCCTCGATGCGAAAGGCGCCGGACTCGAGAATCAGGCGCACCTCGCCGCGCTCGGTGTAGTGCAGGGCATTGCGCAGCAGATTGGCCATCACCGTGGCGAGAAAGGTCGCGTTGTAGCGCCCGTCATCCTGGCCTTCCTCAATCAGCTGGAAATCCAGCCCCTTCTCCTTCATCAGTGCGCCCCAGCGGCTGGCTTGTTCATTGGCGATGGCGGCCAGGCTGCGGTCGCCAACGAATGCCGCTTCGTTGCTCTTGTCCCGCGCCAGCTGCAGGAAGGTCTGTACCAGCTCACGCATCTCTTCGCTGGCGCGGGCAATACGTGCCACCTGTTCCTTCTCGCGCGGGCTCAACGGCGCCTCATTCAACAGCTCGCAGGATGTAGCGATGACCATCAGCGGTGTGCGCAGTTCATGGCTGACGTCGCTGGTGAACAGGCGTTCGCGCTCCAGTGACTGGCGCACCTGGCCCAGGGTGCTGTCGAAGGCGGCGGCCAACTGGCCGACTTCATCATTGGGGTAATCCGGTGCCAGCGGTGGTGCCAGCGGATGCAGCTGATCACGGTGACGCACCTGCTGCGCCAGGCGGCTGATAGGCGCCATCACCTTGCGCGCCATGATCAGGCCCAGACCCCAGGCGGCGATCACGGTCAGCAGGAAACCCGCCAGCACTACATTGAACAGCGCATTTTCGCGGGCTTCGAACTCCTGCTGCTCCTGCACCAGCAGGTAGCTCTCGCCGTTGATCTGCTGTACGTAAACGTAATACGCCTCGTCGCCACTGACGACCTCGTTGAAACCTTCCTGCAGGCCCTCGTATTCGGGCGGGATCGTATAGTCGGGGTAATTGGACGAGAAAAAGCGGGTGCTGGAATCCAGGCGCGGCGGGCGTCCCTGGCGAATGTCCTCGTTCAGTGTTTCGCCCAGCTCGCGACTCATCTCCTGGGAAACCAGGTGTTCCTCGATAAAATGCACCACGCCGACGATGCTCAGCGAGAACAGCCCGCTGACCACGGCTGTCATCAGGATGAAGGCGATCAGGATGCGCCGCTCGAACGGCTGCCTAGACAGCATCGGCGCTCTCCGCCAGGCGATAACCGACACCGTGAATGGTGTGCAGCAGCGGCGTGGGGAAGGGTTTGTCGAGCACCTGGCGTAACTGGTGGACATGGCTGCGCAGGCTGTCGCTGTCCGGGCAGTCGTCGCCCCACAGCGCTTCTTCCAGCGCCTCACGGCGCACCACCGCCGGGCTGCGCTGCATGAGAATGGCCAGCAGCTTGAGGCCCAGCGGGTTGAGTTTGAGCGCTTGGCCGGCGCGGCTGACGTGCAGGGTGTCGAGGTCGTAGTTGAGGTCGGCGACCTGCAGCTGGCGTTTGCGGCTGCCGCGGCTGCGGCGCAGGATCGCCTCGATACGCGCCACCAGTTCGGACAGGGCGAAGGGCTTGATCAGGTAATCGTCGGCACCGGCATTGAGTCCTTTCAGGCGATCATCCAGGGCATCTCGCGCAGTGAGCATCAGGATCGGTACTTCGCTGCGACCATCCTCGCGCAAGCGCTTGCATACCTGATAGCCGTCGATGCCCGGCAGCATGATGTCCAGCACGATCAAATCGTAATGACCGCTGCTGGCCAAGTGCAGGCCGCTCAGGCCGTCCTGTGCGCAATCGACGGAAAAGCCCTTGAGCTGCAGGTAGTCGAGCACGTTGGCGAGAATATCTCGGTTGTCTTCGATGACCAGAATGCGCATCGCGAGTAATTCCTGGGTTTGACGATTTTTTCACACGGCTTTGACGAGAGGCTCACGGCTCGCCTCGCAGACTGCGGCTCGTTCATCCTACAAGGATCATACGATGCCACGGCTTCATTACGCGCAACTTCGTTATCTGTCGATCATTCTGCTTGCCTGGCTGGCAGTGTTTTTTCTCACCCGCAGCGTATTGCTGCTCGGGCACCTGGGCGATGCGGGCGTGACGCTGCCGGGGCTGCTTGGCCTGTATGGCGTCGGCCTGGTCTATGACCTCAGCTTCCTGGTGTACGCCGCGCTGCCGCTGACCCTGTACCTGCTGCTCTGTCCGGCCTGGTTATGGCGCCGTCGCTGGCATCAGCGCCTGCTGGTCGCCCTGGTGGCCGTCAGCCTGTTCGCGATGTTCTTCACCGCGGTAGCCGAATGGCTGTTCTGGGACGAATTCGGCGTACGTTTCAACTTCATCGCCGTGGACTACCTCGTCTACTCCAAGGAGGTGGTGGACAACATCCTTGAGTCCTATCCGATCTATCCCTTGCTGGCCCTGCTGGCGGTCCTGGCCATAGGCCTGACGCTGGCGCTGCGACGACCGCTGCGGGCCGCGCTGGAGGCACCGCGCCTGCCCGCGCTGCAGGCTGCCTGCACGCTGGTCATGCTGGCGTTGCTGGCCGGCCTGTGCAGTGGCTTGGTCGGGCAGGACGCGCCACGCGGTTTGGGTGGCAATACCTACCAGCGCGAGCTGGCGAGCAACGGGCCGTACCAGTTCTTCGCCGCATTCCGTAACAACGAGCTGGATTACCAGCAGTTCTACGCCACCTTGCCAGAACAGACGGTGGCCGCTCAGTTGCGTGCCGAAGTGGTCGAGCCTAATGCCCGTTTCATCGGCAACGATCCGCAGGACATCCGCCGGCTGATCGACAACCCCGGCTCGCCGCGCAAGCTCAATGTGGTGCTGGTGACCATCGAGAGCCTGAGTGCCAAGTATCTGGGCAGTTTCGGCGACACCCGCGGGCTGACCCCGAACCTTGACGAGCTGCGCAAGCAGGCCCTGATTTTCACCAACTTCTACGCCACCGGCACGCGCACCGACCGCGGCCTTGAAGCGCTGACCCTGTCGGTGCCGCCGACGCCGGGGCGCTCCATCGTCAAGCGCATCGGCCGTGAGTCCGGTTACGCCAGCCTGGGCCAGCAACTGAGCGCTCAGGGCTACGACAGCGTCTTCGTCTACGGCGGCCGCGGCTATTTCGACAATATGAACGCCTTCTTCGGCGGCAACGGTTATCGCGTCGTCGACCAGAGCAGCGTCGACGAGGCCGAGATGAGCTTCCAGAACGCATGGGGCATGGCCGACGAGGACCTCTATCGCCAGGCGATCAAGGTGGCCGATGCCGATCACGCCGCCGGCAAGCCGTTCCTCCTGCAACTGATGACCACCTCCAACCACCGTCCCTACACCTACCCGGATGGGCGCATCGACATTGCCTCCGGCGAGGGGCGCGAAGGGGCAGTGAAGTACACCGATTACGCCATCGGCCAGTTCCTCGCCGAGGCGCGCAGCAAGCCCTGGTTCGATCAGACGCTATTCGTCTTCGTCGCCGACCATACCGCCGGTAGCGCCGGGCGTGAGGATCTGCCGGTGGCCAACTACCACATCCCGCTGTTCATCTACGCCCCGAAATACGTCAAACCGGCCGAATACGCCGACGTCGCCAGCCAGATCGACGTGGCGCCGACGCTGCTCGGCCTGCTCAATCTGGATTACGTCTCCACCTTCTTCGGCCGCAACCTGTTACGTGCTGATCATCCCGCAGGCCGCGCGCTGCTGGGCAACTACCAGCATCTTGGACTGTTCGACGGCAAGGACCTGGCGATCCTCAGCCCGCGCCGGGGCATGCGCCGCCATGACGACGCCTTGGGGCTGAGTCATGAGTCGCGCAGCGATGGCGACGATCCGCTGCTGCGTCGTGACATCGCGTACTACCAGGGTGCCAGTCATGCCTTCGGTAAACACCTGATGGCCTGGCATCCAGACGCCCAATCCAGCCAGCAACTCAGCGCGCGCTAAGGAGTGGAAATGTCGTCCCGTTATTTCGACTTTCGCGTGGCGCTCGGTATACCGGTACTGCTGATGGCGCTGCTGCTGGCGTTCGATCCCAGCCCGGTGGATTTCGCCCTGACGCGGCTGTTCTACGAACCCGGACTGGGTTTCATCGGGCGTAGCAGCTTCTGGCTCGAGGACATCCTGCATGACCGCGCCAAGCAGGCGCTGATCCTGCTCGGTGCGCTGGCTATCGCAGGCTTTGTGCTCAGCCTGCTGCCGACGCGGCTGCGCGTCTGGCGTCGTCAGCTCGGTTACCTGGTGCTGGCACTGGGGCTGTCGACTTCCCTGGTCACCCCGCTGAAAACCCTGACCGGCATGCACTGCCCCTGGAGCCTGAGCGAGTTCGGCGGCCAGGAGCAATTCACTCCGCTGCTGGCCGAGCGCGCGCCGACCGCCAATCCCGGCCGCTGCTGGCCGGGCGGCCATGCCTCGGCAGGGTTCTCGCTGCTGGCACTGTTCTTCGTCCTGCGTGACCGCAGGCCGCGGATGGCACGTACTGCGCTGCTGGTGGCGCTGGGGCTCGGCTCGCTGTTCTCCCTGGGGCGCATGCTGCAAGGGGCGCACTTTCTCTCGCACAACCTGTGGACGCTGCTGATCGATTGGACCATCTGCGTGCTGACCTACCGCTGGCTGCTCTATCGCGCACCTGCCGAACAGCCATCGCGCAACTCGCTGGAATGGAGAGAAACCTGCCGATGAACAGATTCCTACCGGGGCTGCGTCTGGCGTTGGCCACGCTGGTATTTTTCGGTGCGCTGCTGGCGCTGCCCTTGAGCAGGGCCTGGGCGGCCACCACTGCGCCAGTGCCGGCGCAAACCGTGCGTCCGGCCAACTGGGCGCAGCCGCTGGACAGCCACATCAACCTCTATCGCATGGCGCCGAATCTCTATCGCAGCGCCTTGCCCAGTGCCAGGGATTGGCCTGAGCTGCAGGCGCTGGGCATCGCCACGGTGATCAACTTCTATCAGCGCGGCGATGAGCAGTGGCTGAAGGATCCCAAGGTTGTTCAGGTGCATCTGCCGCTGCGTACCGACCGCATCGACGATACCGACGTCATCGAAGTGCTACGTAGCATTCGCCAGGCGCAGGGCCGTGGCCGGGTGCTGATTCACTGCAAGCACGGACAGAATCGTACGGGGCTTATCGCCGCAATGTACCGGGTGATCTACCAGCACTGGAGCAAGGAACAGGCACTGGCGGAAATGCGCGGCGGCGGCTTTGGCGGTGAGTCGCGCATGGATGATGCCGAGCATTACCTGCGCCACGCCGATATCCCGGCGTTGCGCTCGGCACTGGCCAGCGGCGCGTGCAGCACCAGCCGGTGGGCAATGTGCGTATTCAGCGAGCGCTTGCTGGGCATGATCGAGAGGGCGTGAACCAATGAAACTTCCGTGTCTTGCGCTTGGCGGCCTGTTTCTCCTGGCTATTAGCGGCTGCCAGAGCCTGCGTGAGCAGATGCTGGCGGCCAGTTATCCGCCAGCTTTCGTCGATGGTTTCGAAGCCGGCTGCAGCAGCGGTCGCTCGGCGGCGGGCCCGCTCGGCCAGTTCGCCAAGAATGTGCCGCGGTACCGGTACGAACCTTTGTACGCACAGGGCTGGGACGATGGATTTCATCAGTGCGAAAACGCGCAACGCATCGACGACTGGGAGCAGCGCCGAGAGGATCACTGGCGCGACCAGGAATGGCGTCGGCATGTCGATCAAGCGATGGCGAAGGCCTTGCGTCGGTAAATTCTCTTTTTTTCGTGATCAAGTGCACGGAAATGTCGCCGATAAAAAAGAGGGGCAAGCACCGTCCTATCTGATTCTCCGCCAGGTATGGCTGAGGATGACTCAATATTTGCGTGCAATGGGAGTTTCACAACATGTCGCTGCGGAATCTATCAATCGCCCCTCGCTCCGGGCTCGGTTTTGGTCTGGTCGCCTTATTCATGGTGCTGATGGGGGCGTGGGTACTACTGACGCTGGACAACATCAAGAAGCAATCGCAGGAAGTCGAGAAGAACTGGGTGCCCAGCATCATGGCGCTGAACGATCTGTCTCAGACGGTCCTGCGCGTGCGTGCCCTGACCCTGCGCATACTGGTCGAACGCGATACGCAAAAGGCCGAGCAGGGGATTGCGCGCGCCAATGGGATGCTCGATCACGCCAGCAGCGTGCGTGAGCGTTACGAAGCCTTGATCAGCTCTCAGGAAGAGCGGCAGGTCTTTCAGCGATTCCTGGATGCAGAAAAGAACTACCTGGCAGAGCGCGCCGAGATTCTGCGCTTGGCTCAGGGCGGTAACTTCGATGCTGCCACGGCCAGGTTCGCTACCGACGTGTTGAGTCGGCATGCCGACGCTCTGGCTGCTGCATTGACCGAACTCGCTACGCTCAACGACAGCGGGGTCAGCAGCGCGGTAGCAAACATCGCTGCGGCCAATGACAATGC
This sequence comes from Pseudomonas sp. UBA6323, assembly GCF_002439135.1. Taxonomy (NCBI): domain Bacteria; kingdom Pseudomonadati; phylum Pseudomonadota; class Gammaproteobacteria; order Pseudomonadales; family Pseudomonadaceae; genus Pseudomonas; species Pseudomonas sp. UBA6323. The sequence goes on from NZ_DJSX01000083.1 coordinate 54,631, forward strand.
GCGTTACGGGGTCATCCTGGCGGTCGTACTGGCCGCTATCGCGACCGTGATCCTCGCAATGCTGCTGACACGCAGTATCGTCGCGCCGCTGAAACAGGCGGTCGAAGCTGCAGAAATCGTCGCTTCGGGTGATCTGACCCAGAATTTCCAGATCGAGGGCAAGGACGAGCCAGCACGTCTGCTCGCTGCCCTGAGAACCATGCAGCAAAGCCTGCGCACCACCATCCAGAGCATTGCCGATTCGTCCAACCAATTGGCCTCGGCTTCCGAAGAACTGCATGCGGTGACCGAGGATTCGACCCGCGGGCTGCATCAGCAGAACACCGAGATCGAGCAGGCGGCTACGGCGGTCAACGAGATGACCGCGGCAGTCGAGGAAGTGGCGCGTAATGCGGTAAGCACCTCCGAGGCGTCGCGTGAATCGAACGTCACTGCGCAGCAAGGACGCGAGCAGGTGCGCCAGACCGTCGACTCGATTGGCCAGCTGGCCGCCGATGTCACCACCACGTCGGGAGAGGTGGAACAGCTGGCGCAGCGCGTGCACGAAATCAGCAAGGTGCTCGACGTGATTCGTTCGATTGCCGAGCAAACCAACCTGCTGGCGCTCAACGCCGCCATCGAGGCGGCCCGTGCTGGCGATGCCGGGCGCGGCTTCGCCGTGGTCGCGGACGAAGTACGCGCGCTGGCGCATCGCACCCAGCAGTCGACCCAGGAGATCGAGCAGATGATCGGCGGTATTCAGAGCGGTACGGATCGCGCCGTCAACGCCATGCAGAGCAGCAATGGCCGCGCCCGTTCGACGCTGGAAGTGGCCCAGGCCGCAGGCGTCGCGCTGGAGCAGATCACCCAGGCGATTTCCTCGATCAACGAACGCAACCTGGTGATCGCCAGCGCATCCGAGGAGCAGGCACAGGTGGCGCGCGAGGTGGACCGCAACCTGGTGAATATCCGCGACCTGTCGATGCAGACTTCCGCTGGTGCCAATCAGACCAGCGCAGCGAGCCAGGAGCTGTCGCGCCTGGCAGTCGACCTCAATAACCTGGTGGCGCGCTTCAAGGTCTGAGGCGCGGGACAAACGAAAACGGCGCCCGAAGGCGCCGTTTCTTTACCGCAGCAGCAATTACTTGCCGGCCCAGCGCTTGAGCACGAGGGTGGCGTTGGTGCCACCAAAGCCGAAGCTGTTGCTCATCACGGTATCGAGCTTGGCGTTCTCGACGGTCTTGAGCTGGATCGGCAGGTCGGCCACTTCCGGGTCGAGCTCGTCGATGTTGGCCGAGCCGGCGATGAAGTTGCCTTCCATCATCAGCATGCAGTAGATCGCTTCCTGCACGCCGGCAGCGCCGAGGCTGTGACCGGACAGGCTCTTGGTCGAGCTGATGGCCGGGGCCTTGTCGCCGAACACTTCACGTACGCCACGAATTTCGGCGACATCGCCGACCGGAGTGGAGGTGCCGTGGGTGTTCAGGTAGTCGATTGGCGTGTCGACGGTGGCCAGGGCCTGCTGCATGCAGCGGATGGCACCTTCGCCGCTCGGGGCGACCATGTCGTAGCCGTCGCTGGTAGCGCCGTAGCCGACGATTTCCGCGTAGATCTTGGCGCCACGGGCCAGGGCGTGTTCCAGCTCCTCGACCACGACCATGCCGCCGCCGCCGGCGATGACGAAACCGTCACGCTTGGCGTCGTAGGCGCGCGAGGCCTTTTCCGGGGTTTCGTTGTACTGGGTGGAGAGGGCGCCCATGGCGTCGAACAGGCAGCTCTGGCTCCAGTGTTCCTCTTCACCGCCACCGGCGAAGACCACGTCCTGCTTGCCCAGCTGGATCTGCTCCATGGCCTGGCCGATGCAGTGTGCGCTGGTGGCACAGGCCGAGGAGATGGAGAAGTTGACGCCCTTGATCTTGAACGGGGTGGCCAGGCACGCCGATACGGTGCTGCCCATGGTGCGGGTCACGCGGTACGGACCGACGCGCTTGACGCCTTTCTCGCGCAGAGTGTCGATGGCTTCCATCTGGTTGACGGTGGAAGCGCCACCGGAACCGGCGATCAGGCCGGTGCGCGGGTTGGAGATCTGCTCTTCGCTGAGT